>JAISSY010000040.1 GCA_031272995.1 Azoarcus sp. | reverse complement strand
GCTGTCGCCGCGCGAGGCCGAATTGCTCAACGATCTCCGGCAGGGGCTGTCGCGCTCGGAGATTTCGGCCATCCGCAATTTGTCGATCAACACCGTCAAGCTGGTGCTGAATTCGCTGTACGCCAAGCTCGGCGCCGACAACGCCGACGATGCCGTGCGGATCGCGAGCGAAAAAAAGCTCGTCGCCTGACGCGGCGTGCGCCTCCGTCCATCGACTCGCGGATGAGCGCAACGCCGCCGCGAGGTGAGATGTGTTAATTTTGTCACAGCCTGTTACGCGAACGTGTCGGAGGCAGCGCGTCCGCGAGTAGTGTGGTGGCCGATACGTCATGCAGGTATTGGCGAGTTGAATTCTGGATATGCCGGGGAGCAGCAAAATGGGGGTCGCGACTACCGTCGCCGTCGAGTGGGTCAGGAATTCCACTGAAAAAATCTTGCGGGCGAACGTCGCCCAAAAGGTATTCGACTTGTTGTCGCCCGAGCTGTTGCCGCCCGATTTCGTCGACAAGGTCATGAACGCCTTGCCGGCGTTGCCCCCCGAACCGGCGACGGTCGACGTCCGCCGCAGCGAGGACGAAGGGCCGGGGCTGTTCCATCACCTGCGCTTCGGCGTCGCGTCGACGCGGCACATCATGAACGCGGATCTGTGGAGCGAGTTCGTGTCTTTCTACAGTTCGTCGGCGCCGATGTCGTGGTGGCTGATTACCGGCCGCGCCGGCACGGGAAAGAGCCGCGCCGCGTTCGAGTTCTGCCGCGCGCTGGAGACCGGGCGTGGCGAGATTTTCCGCGCCGGCGACTTCGTGCCGGTCGAACTCGCGCCCGTGCAGGGCGAAGATTTTTCCATATGGAACACGGGTTTCGTCGATCTTGACGCCACGCCGTTTCCGGTCTGGAACAGTTGGCGCCCCATCCGCCATACCCTGTTGGTGTTCGACCGTCTGACGCGGCATCACTACGCCCGCTTCGACGAACTGCCGGAAGGCGAGGACGACTTCAACAATCGCCACAACGTCAGCGAAATCGTCAACATTCTGGCGCGCAACGCCAACGCCGGCCTTTACGGGCCGTTCCGGGTGCGCGTTCTGCTGCTGGAACGCGAATACCGGCAGGCGGACGGCGAAGGTCTGCCGTTCGACTGGTACGGCGAACTGCCGCGCTATCTGTCGACCTGCTTCAAGCCGGAGCCGACGCCGCTGCCGTCGGTGCCCTCGGAAGGGCTGACCCTGATCGCCCACGACATGCAGAAAGCGGTCAAGCGCGACGACCCCGAATTGCCTTACGTCGTGCCGCGCGACTTCCTTGCCCAACTGCGCGGCATCGACGTGCGTATGCGGCCGCTGTTCGCCATGTTGCTCGCCACGTATACGGCGGCGCACAACGAACCCGTCGGCGCTCGCCGTCAGGTGCTCGATTACGCCTTGCGTCGCGACGTCATGTACGTGCTGCGGCCGGCGCAGGTGCAGCGGACGCCGCAGGCGCTCAAGGCGCTGGTGGTTTCGACGCTCACCGCCGGCAACGTCGGCGCCTGCAAGATCGACGACGCGCATTCGCTTTGGGGTTCGGGGTTGGGTTACGAGTCGGATGGCGACGAGGTCATGTTCCGCCTCTATCCGGCCTTGCCCGACCTGCTCGGCGAGTACATGGTGCTGGAGGGCGTGGAGCAGGCCGACATTTTCGGTTCGATGCGCATCGGCGATTCCGATTTGCGCATGTTGATTCGCAAGGGATGGGAAATCTGCCCGGTGGACGTGGCGGATTTCTTCGAGCGCGCCGGGCAGGATTTCGGCGTCGACGCGCGTTGGGTCGAGGCGCTTTTCCTCGACCGCAAGATCGGCGAACTGGATAGCGACGTGCTGTGCTGGTTCATGCGCACCGCCGCCAACCTGATGAGCCGTTTCAGCAAGAAGGAAATCGACACGGCGCGCAAGGTGTTGACGTTCATGAACGAAGTCGCCGCGCCGGAAGAACATCACTACGAGCGCGCGCGCGCCGCCGCGAGCTTCATCCGCGTGTGCTGCGACGCCGGTTTGCTGGAAGAAGCGTCCGCCGTTTTCGTCAGTCTGCGCACCCTGAAAGAGACGCGCGAAAACCGTCACTGCCTTGCCGAAGCGGTGTCCTGCCTGGTCGACGGTTTGGGTAAGTCCGGCGAATTGGTGCGGGCGCGGGTGCTGTTCGAAGGCACGCTCGCTTTCGACAAGACCGTGGAAACCCGTGGGCCGCGCGCGCGCGCGTTGGTCGGACTCCTTACCAGCTATGGCAAGTCGGGCGATCTCGCCGAGGCGCGGCAGTTGTTCGCCGAACTCTCCGCCAGCGGCGATGCGGAAGTGGTGCTGGAGCAGCGCGCGCGGGCGGCGGTCAATCTCGTCGTCCTCTACGCCCGTGGCGGCCATGTCGACGAAGCGCGCGGTCTGTTCGAGGAAATGAAGCTGCTCGGCGACTCCGCCGCCGTGCGCGCCGAGCGCGACAAGGCGGAGAAATTCCTCGAATTCCTCACCGCCAGCGGTTGGGCCAAACACCGCAAGCGTCGGCTGGCGGCGGCCAACGCGGCGGCCTGAGTCTTCAATCGGCGGTGAGCGCGAGCAGCGCCGCGTAGGCGCGCTCGAATTGCGCCAACCCGTCCGCCTGCAAGGTTTCGCCGACTTCGTTCAAGTCGATGCCAAGCGCCGCGATGCGGGCGAGCGTGGCGCGGGCGTTGTCGACTTCCGCTTCCGTCGCCAGCGTCGCGGTCACCTGACCGTGGTCGCGCAATGCCGCCAGCGTGGCGTCGGGCAGCGTCGTCACCGTTTCCGGCCCCACCAGCGGTTCGACGTAGAGCAAATCGCTGTAAGCCGGGTTCTTGGTGCCGGTGCTCGCCCACAACAGGTATTGCGGATGCGCCCCCGCCGCGCGCAGCGAGGCGAAGGATGCGCCGGTGAAACGCGCCCGATAGCCCTGATAGGCGAGGCGCGCCAACGCCACCGCCGTATTGCCGCGCAGCGCCAGCGCGTCGCCCCCCAAAGCCTCCAGTTGCGCGTCGACCAGCGTGTCGACGCGCGACAGAAACAGACTCGCCACCGAAGTCGTGCGCACCAAATCGCCGCCGGCGGCGCGGCGGCGTTCCAGCCCGCGCACGTAGGCGGCGGCGGTGGCGTCGACGTGGGCGAGCGAAAAGAGCAGGGTGACGTTGACGTTGATGCCGTCGCCGATCAGTTGTTCGACCGCGACGATGCCCGCCGGCGTGGCGGGAACCTTGATCAGCAAGTTGGCGCGCTCCACCCCGGCGTACAGGCGTTTGCCCGCCGCCACCGTGCCTTCGACGTCGTGCGCCAAGAGCGGCGACACTTCCAGACTGACGAAACCGGCCTCGCCGCGCGACTGCTTGTAGAGCGGCAGCAGCAGGTCGCAGGCGCGACGCACGTCGGCGATCACCAGTTCCTCGTAACGCGCCTCCGGCGACAGCGGCTGTTGCTTCAGGCGGGCGAGATCCTCGCCGTAATAGCGACCGCTGGCGATCGACTTGTGGAAAATCGCCGGGTTGGTGGTGATGCCCGCGATGCCGTCGTCGGCGATCAAGCGACCGAGCTCGCCGTCGTTGAGCAGCGTGCGCGACAGGTTGTCGAGCCAGATTTGTTGCCCGAGGGCGCGGACTTGCAGGAGCGGGTTCATGGTCATAGGTGAAAAGACGGGCGTCCGCAGACGCCCGTCGTGGTTGAACGCCGGAAAATCAGGCGTAGTTTTTCGCCGCGAAATCCCAGTTCGCCAGCTTGTCGAGGAAAGCGGCGACGAAATCGGCGCGACGGTTGCGATAGTCGATGTAGTAGGCGTGTTCCCAGACGTCGATGGCCAGAAGCGGCTTGTCGGCGCCGGAAAGCGGCGTTGCGGCGTTGCTGGTGTTGACGATGTCGACCCCGCCGTCGGCCTTCTTCACCAGCCAAGTCCAGCCGGAGCCGAAGTTGCCGGTGGCCGAGGCGGCGAACGCCTTCTTGAATTCGGCGAACGAACCCCATTTCTTGGCGATGGCCGCCGCCAACGCGCCGCCGGGTTCGCCGCCGCCGTTGGGCTTCAGGCTGTTCCAGAAGAAAGTGTGGTTCCACACCTGCGCCGCGTTGTTGAAGATGCCGCCGGCCGGGGCTTTCTTGACGATGGCTTCGAGGTCGAGGTTCTCGAACTCGGTGCCCTTGACGAGGTTGTTGAGGTTGGTGACGTAGGTGTTGTGGTGCTTGCCGTAGTGGAACTCCACCGTTTCGGCGGAAATCGAGGGCGCGAGCGCGTCCTGCGCATAGGGCAGCGGGGGAAGGGTGTGAGCCATTGTTGTCTCCTTCGTGTTGTGTGTCGTGGGGATTATCCGCGCCGGATTTTTTTGGCGACGCGGGCCGCTATCTTAAGTCGAATGACGCGGCGCGGAAACCGCCGGGCGATGATTTGTATATATGTCGGCGATTCAATGCGCCCCGGTCACCGTCGCCGCCAGCCGGCCTTCGGCGAGCTGGATGTCGAGCGCGGCGCCGGTTTGGGTCGCCGTCGCCGCGCGCAGGACGTTGCCTTCGGCGTCGCGCACGATGCCGTAGCCGCGCGCCAGCACCGCTTGCGGGCCGAGATGGCGCAGGCTGGCGGCGAGCGCGTCCAGCCGCAGGCGGCGCTCGCCGAGCAGCACTTGCGCCGCGCGCCGCAAACGGTCGGCGAGTCCGTCGAGTTCTTCCCCGGCGCGTTGCAGGCGCTGGCGCGGATGCACGAGGCGCAGCGCGCAACGGTCGACGCGTTGCGCCAACTCGTTCAAACGCCGTTCGACGCCGTGCCGCAGGCGGCGCGCGTTTTCCGCCAGCGCGTCGCGGGCGGCGAAATAACCGGCGCTCGCCAGTTCCGCCGCGCCGGTGGGGGTCGGGGCGCGGGCGTCGGCGACGAAATCGGCGATGGTGAAGTCGGTTTCGTGCCCGACGCCGCTCACCACCGGGAGCGGGCAGGTGGCGATGGCGCGCGCCAGCGCCTCGTCGTTGAATGCCCACAAATCCTCGATGCCGCCGCCGCCGCGCACCAAGAGAACGAGTTCGACGCCATCCGTCGCGGCGCGGCGGGCGCAGGTCTCCAGCGCGGCGCACAATTGACGTGGCGCTTCTGCCCCCTGCACGGCGGCGGGGTAAATCGTCACCGGCAGGCCGGGGGCGCGACGGCGCAGGGTGACGAGCACGTCGCGCAGGGCGGCGGCCTTCGCGGAAGTGACGACGCCGACGCCGCGCGGAAAAGTCGGCAGCGCCCGCCGTCGCGCCGGGTCGAACAAGCCCTCGGCGGCGAGCTTTTCCTTCAGCTTCCGGAACGCCTCGAACAGGTCGCCGACGCCTGCCGGGCGCAGGGTTTCGACGTTCAACTGGAATTCGCCGCGCGCTTCGTAGAGCGTGACGTTGGCGCGCGCCTCGACCCGCATGCCGTTCTCCGGGCGGAAGTTCAGCAACTGCGCGCGCCCGCGCCACATCGCGCAGCGCACCTGCGCCTGCGCGTCCTTGAGGGTGAAATAGACGTGACCGGATGCGGCGCGCACCAGATTGGAGATTTCGCCGCCCACCCACATCAGCGGCAGGGCCGCTTCCAACACCTCGCGCGCGAGGCGGTTCAACGCGCTCACGCCGAGCACCGGCGCGGGCGCGGTAGGGTCGGGAAATGCGTTTTGAAACTCGTCCGGCGCGTATGGCATGGCAAGGTATCCACAGTTACGAATGAGGTTTCAGGCGATGGATGAAGTCCTGTCGCTAAACCCTTGATCGCGTGCTTGTTTGCAGAATGATTAGTTAAATCAACGACTTAAATTGTTGCATAATTTTTCAGCGCGGCAAGCAATATGGCACGGTTGGCGAGGTTTTGGCAGCTATCCCGCGTTCTTCCACATGGTTATCCACAGCTTTTGTGGATGGTTCGTGTTCGTCACTCTTGCTCGCATCGGCCGGCAGGGCTACATTCGGACATTTCCAATTTTCCATCTTGCAGGGGTATTGGCGTGTTTGAAATGTTCAAAGCCGGCGGCTGGCCGATGTGGCCGTTGTTGTTAGCTTCGGTGATTGCCGTGGCGCTCATCATCGAACGTTGGATCAGCCTGCGTCGCTCCCGCGTCGTGCCGGCGGGGCTGCTCGACCGCGTCATCTCCGACCTTGGCCGCCACGGCGCGCCGCCCGAAATGGTCAAGCGCGTCGCCGACCATTCGCCGCTCGGTCGCGTGCTCGCGGCGGGACTGCGCAACATCCAGAGTTCGCGCGAGGTCATGAAGGAGTCGATCGAGGAAACCGGCGCCATCGTCGCGCACGAACTCGAACGCTTCCTCACCACGCTCGGCACCATCGCCGCCATCAGCCCGCTGATGGGGCTGTTCGGCACCGTCGTCGGCATGATCGAGATGTTCGCGGCGCAGGGCGTCACCGGCACGCCGGAGCAGGTCGCGCACGGTATCGCCATGGCGCTGCACGCCACCGCCTTCGGCATCATCATCGCCGTGCCCGCCACCATCTTCTGGCGTTACTTCCGGCGCTTGGTCGACGATTACGTGATCGACATGGAGCAGCAGGCGATTGCGCTCGTCGAAGTGGCTCACGGACAACGCAGGCGCTGAACGATCATGAATTTCCGTCATCGCAGCGGCGAAAAAAGCGAGCCTGAAATCAACCTCGTTCCGTTGATCGACGTCATGTTGGTCATCATCATCTTTCTGATGCTGACCACGACCTTCGACAAGATCGCCGGGATGGAAGTCGCCTTGCCGACCGCCGACGCATCGTCCGCCTCGGCGCCGGTGAGCGAGGAAATCGTCGTCGGCGTCGCGGCGACCGGCGACGTGCAAATCAATGGCCGCCGGGTCAACGGCGGCGACGTCGGCGCCATCGGTTCGGTGCTGGTCAGCGCCCGTCCGGCCAAGGGGCGCGAGCCGGTGGTGGTGATCAACGCCGACGCGCAGGCGGCGCACCAGACGGTCATCAACGTGATGCAGGCGGCGCAGAACGCCGGCCTTACCCACGTCACCTTCGCTACCCGTCAGGAGTCGCGGCGCTGAGAGGCCGGCGATGAATAGCGCCTCCGCGCCACGACATGCGCCGACTTTCTGGCGTCGACGTTCGTGGCGCGCGGCGGCGCTGCTGCCGCTGGCGGCGCTTTTCCGCTTCGTCGCCGCCCTCCGACGCTGGCTCTATCGCCACGATTTTCTCCGCCGCGAACGCCTGTCCGTGCCGGTCGTCGTCGTCGGCAACGTCGCCGTCGGCGGCAGCGGCAAGACGCCGGTGGTGGCGTGGCTCGCCGAAGAATTGCTGAAAGCCGGTCGCCACCCCGGCATCGTCTCGCGCGGTTACGGCGGCGCGGGAGGCGCGGACGGCAAACCGATATTGGTCGACAAGGATTCCGACCCGGCGCGGTGCGGCGACGAGCCGGTGCTGCTGGCGCGTCTCACCGGCTGCCCGGTGGCGGTCGGAAGCGACCGTCCGGCGGCGGCGCGCGCGCTGCTCGCCCGCCATCCCGAATGCGACGTGATCGTCGCCGACGACGGTATGCAGCATTACCGCCTCGCGCGCCGGCTGGAAATCGCCGTGGTCGACGAAGCCGCGCTCGGCAACTGCTGGCCGCTGCCCGCCGGGCCGCTGCGCGAACCGCTCTCGCGTCTGGCCGAAGTCGATCTCGTCCTCGCCCACGGCGAACTCTCGCCCACGGTGCGCGCGGCGGCGGGCGCGACCCCTATCGCGGCGATGGCGCTGGTCGGCGAGCGTTTCCGTTCCCTGACCCGCCCCGACGAGTGGCGCGACGCCGCTTCCTTCGCCGGACAGCGCGTGCATGCCGTCGCCGGCATCGGACGCCCCGAACGCTTCTTCGCCACGCTGGCGGCGCTCGGCATCGACGCCGTGCCGCACCCGTTTCCCGACCATTACGCCTATCGTGCCGAAGATCTCGCTTTCGCGCCCGGCGAAGCCAAGCTGATGACCGCCAAGGATGCGGTAAAATGCGCCGCTTTCGCGCCGCCGGACGCTTGGGAATTGCCGGTGCGCGCCACGATCGGGGCCGATGTCGTCGGCCCGCTGCTGGAGAAGCTCGACGATGGACGCCAGACTGCTTGAAATACTCGTTTGCCCGCTGTGCAAGGGGCCGCTCGACTACCTGAAGGAAAGTCAGGAACTGGTCTGCAAGCCGGATCGGCTCGCCTTTCCGGTGCGCGACGGCATTCCGGTGATGCTCGAAGAAGAAGCGCGCCAACTCGCCGCCGAAGAAGTCGACGCGTTGCGCTGACCCTTGCCGCCGCCATGAACCCCTTCCGCGTCGTGATTCCGGCGCGCCACGCCTCCACCCGCCTGCCGGGCAAGCCGCTCGCCGACATCGCCGGCAAGCCGATGGTCGTGCGCGTGCTGGAGCGCGCGCTCGCCGCCGGGGCGGCGGAAGTGTGGGTGGCGACCGACCATCGTGCCGTTTTCGACGCGGTGACGGCGGCGGGCGGCAAGGCGCTGATGACGCGCGCCGACCACGCCAGCGGCACCGACCGTCTGGCGGAAGTCGCCACAGCCCTTGAGTGGAACGACGAC
This sequence comes from Azoarcus sp., assembly GCA_031272995.1. GTDB lineage: Bacteria > Pseudomonadota > Gammaproteobacteria > Burkholderiales > Rhodocyclaceae > WRNU01. Next base: position 5,360 of record JAISSY010000040.1, on the reverse strand, counting down.
GACATCGTGGTCAACGTGCAGGGCGACGAACCGCTGATCGACCCGGCGCTGATCGCCGCCGTCGCCGCCGAACTCTCATCCGACGCCGACGCCGCCATCGCCACCGCCGCGCATCCGCTCGCCGACGCCGCCGAGGCGTTCAACCCCAACGTGGTCAAGGTGGTGTGCGATGCGCGCGGACGGGCGCTCTACTTTTCCCGCGCCCCGATTCCGTGGGCGCGCGACGCCTGGGGGCAGGGCGGGCGTGAACTGCCCGCCGGACTGCCGATGGCGCGCCACGTCGGCCTGTACGCCTATCGCGTCGGCTTTCTGCGCCGCTACGCGACGCTCGCGCCCGCGCCCATCGAGCGGTGGGAGTCGCTCGAACAACTGCGCGCCCTTTGGCACGGCTTCGCTATTCGCGTGCTGACGCTCGACGCCGCGCCGCCCGCCGGAGTCGATACGGAAGAAGACCTCGCCCGCGTGCGCGCGGTTTTCGCGGCAGGACAGGTTTGACCGCTGCTACGCGGCGGGTTTAAGTTTCGATTTTTTACGGAGTAAGCGATGCGATTGATTTTGTTGGGTCCGCCGGGGGCGGGCAAGGGAACGCAGGCGAACATCATCAAGGAGAAGTTCGCCATTCCGCAGATTTCCACCGGCGACATGCTGCGCGCCGCGGTGCGCGAAGGCACGCCGCTCGGCAAGGAAGCGAAGAAGTTCATGGATGCCGGCCATCTCGTCCCCGACGAACTCATCATCGGCCTGATCGAAGACCGCCTGCGCCAGCCGGACTGCGACAACGGCTATCTGTTCGACGGCTTTCCGCGCACGATTCCGCAAGCGGTGGCCCTGCAGGAAGCGAACATCGCCATCGACATCGTGTTGCTCATCGACGTGTCCGACGAGGAAATCATCGAGCGCATGAGCGGTCGCCGCGTCCATCCGGCTTCGGGCCGCACCTATCACGTCAAGCACAATCCGCCCAAAAAGGCGGGCAAGGACGACCATACCGGCGAAGACCTCGTGCACCGCGAGGACGACCACGAGGACATCGTGCGCAAGCGTCTGGAGGTCTATCACGAGCAGACCAAGCCGCTGGTGGATTTCTACCGCAAGTGGGCGGCCAACGACCCGCCGCACGCGCCGCGCCTGCGTCGCGTCATCGGGCAGGGCACGGTGGCCGAGATCACCTCGCGGGTGCTGACGGCGCTGCGCTGATACGCGCATGAACCTCCTCTACGCGCAGGCGGGCGGCACCACGGCGGTCATCAACGCCAGCGCCGCCGGAGTCGTCTCCGCCGCGCGCGCGCGTGGCTGCCGCGTGGTGGCGGCGCGTTACGGCATCCTCGGCGTGCTCGCCGAAGCTCTGGTCGATTGCGACGGCATCGACGTCGAGGCGCTTGCCGCCACCCCCGGCGGCCTGTTCGGCTCCTGTCGCCTCGACATGCCGGCGGAGGAATCGCAGCCGGCGTTCTACGACCGCATCTTCGACGTGCTGGCTGCGCACGACATCGGCGGCCTGCTCTACAACGGCGGCAACGGCTCGCTCGAAGTCGTCGCCATGCTGTCGGCGGCGGCGCGGCGACGCGGCTATCCGCTCGTCTGCGTCGGCATTCCCAAGACCATCGACAACGACATCGAAGGCTGCGACTGCTGCCCCGGCTTCGGCTCGGCGGCGAAATATCTCGCTACCTCGATGCGCGAGGTTTGCCGCGACCTCGCCTCGATGACCAGCCGCAAGGGGCGCGTTTTCGTCATGGAGGCGATGGGTCGCAACGTCGGCTGGCTGGCGGCGGCCACCGCGCTGGCGGCGCGCGACGAGGACGAAGCGCCGCACATCGTGCTGTTCCCGGAAGCGCCGTTCGACGAAATCGCCCTGTTGGCGAAAGCCGAGCATGTGCTGACGAAGCTCGGTTACTGCGCCATCACCGTCGCCGAGGGCATCCGCCACGTCGACGGCAGCCCCGTGCGCGCCCGCACGCACGGACTCGACCCGCACCTGCGCTTCGGCGGCGCTGGCGAGGAAATCGCCCTGTTGGTGAGCGGCGCGTTCGATTGCCACCGCCACTATGCCGCGCCCGATTACTTGCAGCGCAGCGCCGCGCATTGGGTGAGCGCCGTCGATCACGAACAGGCGTTGGCGGTCGGCGGCGCGGCGGTGGAATACGCGCTCGAAGGGCGCGACGGCATGCTCGCCGCCATTCGTCGTCTCGACGACGCGCCTTACCGTTGGGACATCGTGCCCGTGGACGTGGCGCGGGTCGCCGGGTTGGAGCGCCGTGTGCCGCGCGAATTCATCGCCGCGGAGGGGATGCAGGTAAGCGAAGCGGGGCGGCGCTATCTTGCGCCGCTGGTCGAGGGCGAACGCCCGGTGCGGTGCGTGAACGGTTTGCCGGCGCACTGCGGCGGCGAACTGTCGGGAATCGCCCGAAAACTGACGCCTTACGCGGGCTTCGCGGCAGATCTGGTTTACGCGCGCCGATAATCCAGGCCCATAGAATCAGAAGAACAAAGGCGAGCCGGGACGCGATTCGGGCCATACGGGTATTCCTGCCGCTTTTTCCAGATTATTGCGATGCGGAAAGAGAGTACGGCGAGCGCTATTTTCGTCACTGCGTACCAATGCACGCTGTCGAATAAAAACTGCAAAAATCGAGGTGTATAGAACGTCGTGGGCGGGTCAACGACTAGGCATCCTGCCCGCTTATGGCCACCATACGTTCCTCTCAGCGCCAAGTTCACGCGCCAATATGCGTCGCTCTCGGCAAGCGAATCAAGCAGTGTCGTCATGAGGCGAACAAGTCGCAGGAAACGCTGGCGTTCGACGCTCACGTCGACCGTACCTATATCTCGGCAATCGAAAGGGGAGTGGCCAATCCCTCGATCGAGACGCTGGCCGACATTTGCTATGCGTTGAATCTGACTCTGGTCGAATTGCTGGCGCCGCTCGCCGACGTGCCGCTGGCGCCGACCGGCGCGCGCCGCGCCAACGTCGCCAGACCGCCCGAAATCAAGCGCCAGCGCTTGCGCTAGCCGGCGCTACTGCACGGCGCGACGGCGGAAATCGCGTGGCCGCAGACCGGTGGCGAACAGCACCGCGAAATAAATCGCCGCCGACGCGACGACGATGCCCGCCAGCCACAGCACGCGCTCCAGCCCGCCGCGGTCGATCCACGTCTGCGCTTCGGCGGCGCCGAACCACAGCACCGCGCCCATCGCCGCCAGCGCCGCCAACAGTTGCAGCGCGAAGCGTCCCCAACCCGGTTGCGGCGTATAGACCTTGCGGCGGCGCAGGCCGACGTAGAGCAGGCCGGCGTTGAGGCAGGCAGCCAAGCCGATGGAGAGCGCCAGCCCGGCGTGGGCGAGGTCGCCGAAGAAAGCGGCTCCCACCCAACGTTGCGCGGTTTCGGGCAGCGCGCCCAGCGCGCTCGCCACCGCCGGGTGGGCGCCGCCGATGAACAGCAGATTCATCACCTGCGTGGCGACGAGCGAAAAGATGGCGATCTTCACCGGCGTGCGCACGTCCTGCCGGGCGTAGAAACTCGGCGCCAGCACCTTGATGAGGATCATCGCGGTCAGTCCGACGCTGTAGCCGATGAGGGCATTGCGGGTGGGCAGCACGTCCTCGGGGCGGAAAGCGCCGTACTGGAACAGCGTCGCGATCAGCGGCACCGCCAGCATGATGAGTCCGAGCGCGGCGGGCAGCGCCAGCAGCAGCGTCAGCCGCAGCCCCCAGTCGAGCAGGGCGGAGAATTCCTCCGGGCGCTCGTCGGCGTGCAGCTTGGAGAGGCTCGGCAGCAATATCGTCCCTAGCGCGGCGCCGAGAATGCCGGCGGGCACTTCCAGCAGGCGGTCGGCGAAGGTGAGCCATGACACGCTGCCGTTGGTCAGGTGCGAAGCGATGCGGGTGTTGATGAGCAGCGACAACTGGCTCACCGACACGCCCACCACCGCCGGCCCCATCAGGGCGAGGATGCGGCGCACGCCCGGAAAGGCGGGGTCGAACTTGGGGCGCGGCAACATGCCGATTCTGGCCAGCGGCACGATTTGCAAGCCCAGTTGCAGCAGGCCGCCGATGAACGCGCCCCACGCCACCGCCTTGACCGGCGGGTCGAAGTACGGCGCCGCGAACAGCGACATGGCGATGATCGACAGGTTGAGCATCACCGGCGTGAACGCGGGAATCGCGAAGCGGTTCCATGTGTTGAGAATGCCGGCGGCGAGCGACACCAGCGCGATGAACAGGATGTAGGGAAAGGTGATGCGGGTCAGTTCGACGGTGAGGGCGAACTTGGTCGGATTGTCGGGGTCGTCGCGGAAGCCCGACGCCACCAGATCGGTGATGAACGGCGCCCCGACGACGCCGAGCAGGGCGACGACGGCCACCGCGAGCGTGAGCAGGGTGGCGACGCGATCGACCAGCGCGCGCGTGGCTTCCGGGCCTTGCTTGTTCTTGTATTCGGCGAGGATCGGCACGTAAGCCTGCGAGAACGCGCCTTCGGCGAACAGCCGCCGCAGCAGGTTGGGCAGCATGAAGGCGACGAAGAAGGCGTCCATCATCGCCCCGGCGCCAAAGAGACGGGCGCAGATGAAGTCGCGCAGAAAGCCGAGGATGCGCGACAGGAAGGTGAGGCCGCTCACGGTGGCGAGGGCGCGCAGCAGATTCATGGAGGAAAACCGGGCCGTTCGGGCAAAGGCGGCATGATAGCCCAGTCGCCCGCGAGTGCGCACGATTCCCCTTGCGCCGCTTGCGGCGAGCGGCTAGAATCCCGCCCTTTCTTGAAACACTCGAACAGGATTTCCCCATGGCCAATTCGGCACAAGCTCGCAAGCGCGCGCGTCAGGCGGTGAAGGCCCGCGCCCACAACGCCAGTCTGCGTTCGCGTCTGCGCACGGCGATCAAAACCGTGCGCAAGGCCGTCGCCGATGGCGACAAGGCTGCCGCGAACGAAGCGTTGCGCGCCTCGACGAGCGTCATCGACAGCATCGCCGACAAGAAGATCATCCACAAGAACAAGGCCGCTCGTCACAAGAGCCGCCTGTCCGCGGCGATCAAGGCGATGGCCTGAAAAACATACGTCCCTGCACGGATGTAAAACGGCGACCTCGATGAGGTCGCCGTTTTTATTTGCGCGTCGCGTTTTTCGTCAAACCTGATCGTCGGCAATCGGTTCGACCTGAAGGTCGTTGTCGCGCGCGAAGTCGACGACGAATTTGTAGGCGACAGGATTGATGCCGTGCAGCCGGGCGCTGACGATCACCGTTTTCTGCCCGGTGAGGCTGCAACCGGGACGCACGTATTGCGAGTATTTCACCCGATTGTCGTTGCCGAAGGCGGCCATGCTGCCGCAGAGGCGATCCGCCCAGTCGCTAGGGCGGAA
>JAISSY010000071.1 GCA_031272995.1 Azoarcus sp. | reverse complement strand
CGTGCTGGCCGGCGCTTTCCTCGCGCCTTTCCTCTACGCCCTCTACTGGCGCGGCGCGACCACGACGAGCGTGTGGGCGTGCTTCGTTTTCGCGGTGGCGCTGGTGTGCTCGAACATGCTGTTCGGCTACATCGCCTCGCCGATCAACGCCGGGGCGCTGGCGATGCTGGCCGGGCTGGCCATCGTGCCGCTGGTGAGCCGCTTCACGACGCGACCCAATGCCGAGGCGATGACGACGCTGTTTCAGGATTCCTATCGTAACCTGCACGACGAGCCGATAGACGCGGATTGACCGCGCCGCACAGGCGGCTCAGGCTTCCTGTTCGCCGTGATTGAGCGCTTCGTCCAACTGGTAAATCTGGTCGTCGGCGATGTCGTCGAGGTCGCTCGGCACGTAGCCGAGACAGACCGACACCGCGTCGCGCGCCTTGAGCCATTCCTCGTCCTGCACCGTGCGCAGATGAGTGCTGGCGATGTATTCGGCCATGACGTTGATGGCGATGAGGCGGTGCGCCTCGCTGCTGATGTTGCGCGGGTCTTCGAGTTGGGCGTAGTCGTGGTGGCTGAGGATGCCGAGCGTCACCGAATCCGCCAAGCCCCAAGTACGAGCGAGGTAATAGCCGAGGATGGCGTGATTGGTGCCGATGGCGGCTTCCTCGATGTCGGTGAACACGCGGTCGGTGGAGTCGTTGCACTGGCGCAGCACCTCTTTGTATTCGGGGTGTTTTTGCGTCAGCAGCGGGATGCCGCAATCGTGGAAGAGACCGAAGGTATAAGCGGTTTCCGGATTGACGCGGCCGACGACGCGCGCGAGGCGCTTGGCGGCGATGGCGGTGTAACGCGAACTGTCCCAGAAACGGTCGAGCGCGCCGCCCTGCGTGCTGATGGTGTTCTGCAGCAGCGCTTCGTTGACCAGATTGGCGAGCGAGCCGAAGCCGAGCATCTTCACGGCATCCGCGATCGAGGCGATGCGCCGGCCGCCGCCGACCAACGGCGAATTGGCGGTGCGGATCACCATCGCTGCGATGCCCACGTCCTGACCGATCAGGGAAGCGATCTTTTTGCTGTTGATGAGCGGACTTCTCAGTTCGTTCGTCAACTGGGTAAGGATGGCGGGGCAAGCGGGAATGACGATTCCGTGCAGAGCCTTGTTTTCGGCGACGTCCATGGGGGGCCTCGTTCCAGTGCGTGGTGTCGGCATCGACATTGGCCAAGGCACTGTACCGCGTGCCGTCATGACATACAGCGAATTTCAGCACGCTTCGCGGGGACATCCCGACACGGCTCCGTATAGGTAGAATGCGCCGAACCGATAAGGAGTGACAAAAATGATGGAGCAACTCGACCAATGGCTCGACCTGATCACCGGGGGCAATGAAATCTCCAATACCGCCGCGCACATTCTGCTGGTGGTGTTGGCAATCCTGCTGCTCAACCTGATTCTGCGCAAAGTGCTGGCGCGTTTCGGCAGAGCCGCCAGCCAGACCGACATGCCGTGGGATTCGGCGCTGATTTCCGCCGCGCGCCGGCCGCTCTCGGCGCTGGTGTGGATCATCGGTATTTCCTTCGTCGGCCAAATCGTCGCGACGAGATACCACTCCGCCATCCTCGACCACATTCCGCAGGTGCGCATCGTAGGCATCATCATCTGCGTCGGCTGGATGCTGATGCGCTTCATCCACTTCGCCAAGGAAGCGATTCTGGCGCGCAAGGCGAAGAAGACCGACACCGTCGACCGCACCACCATCGACGCCATCTCGCAACTGCTGCGCATCGTCGTCTGCATCATGACGGCGCTGTTCGCGCTGCAGAGCATGGGCGTCTCGGTCGAAGGCGCGCTCGCTTTCGGCGGCATCGGCGGTCTGGCCATCGGCCTTGCCGCGCGCGAGATGCTGGCCAATTTCTTCGGCAGCTTGATGCTCTACCTCGACCGTCCGTTCGCCATCGGCGACTGGATACGCTCGCCGGACAAGAGCATCGAAGGCACGGTGGAAGAAATCGGCTGGCGGCAGACGCGCATCCGCACTTTCGACATGCGTCCGCTCTACGTGCCGAACTCGGTGTTCACCAGCATTTCGGTGGAGAACGCCTCGCGTATGACCAACCGCCGCATCAACGTGACCATCGGCGTGCGTTACGACGACTTCTCCGCCGTCAAAGGCATCGTCGACGACGTGCGCGCGATGCTGCAAGCGGAGCCGGGCATCGATCAGGCCAAGGGCGTCATCGTGAACTTCGTGCAGTTCAACGAGTTCTCGCTCGACATTCTGGTCACCGTATTCACCCGAACGACGCAGAAGGCCAAGTTCTACGAGATCCAACAGGACGTGCTGCTGAAAATCGGCGAAATCATCGCCAGCCACGGCGCCGAAATCGCCTTCCCGACCCGCGTCACCTACAACCAGACGCTGCCGACGCCCGCCGCCGCGCAACCCACCGCGCCGCAACAGCCCGTAGCGCCGCAACCCTCGGCGGCATGAGCGTCGTCATCTTCGTCGCCATCGGCTTCGGCGCCGCCTGCGGCGCGTGGCTGCGTTGGGGGTTGGGCGAATGGCTCAACCCGCTTGGACTGCCGCTGCCGCTCGGCACGCTGGCGGCCAACCTCGGCGGCGGCTTCCTGATGGGCGTCGCGCTCGCCGTGGTGCACGACAACCCCGGCCTGTCGCGCGCCATGCAGTTGGCGATCACCACCGGCCTGTTGGGCGGACTCACCACTTTCTCGACCTTTTCGGCCGAAGCCTTCCACCTCGCCCAACGCGGTCAATGGGGCTGGATGGCCGCCCACATGCTGACGCACGTAGCCGGCTCGGTGTTGCTGACTTGGGCGGGCTACAGTCTGGCGCAAGGCTGGAAGATGTGACTCTTGCCGGTCGAGTGCGTCCCGGCGTGATTTCCACCGTGTCGGCGGCGATTCTCCGTCTATAATATCTAGCCATAGACTAGCCATAAACGGAGTTCGCCATGTTGCACGAAGTCGCCCTTTACGAAGCCAAAAACAAATTGAGCGGCCTGCTCGATCAGGTGGCCGTCGGTGAGGAGTTCATCATCACCCGCCACGGCAAACCCGCCGCGCGCCTCGCTCCCGTCGAACCCGCCTTCGACCGCGCCAAGGCTAAACAGGCGGC
>JAISSY010000058.1 GCA_031272995.1 Azoarcus sp. | reverse complement strand
GGGATTATGTCATGGGAACCTGCGGATGCTAGCGCCGGAGGTAGTTGAAGCTCAGGGACAGCGGCTTGCGCCGACGTTTGGTAAGGTTTTACTCACTTGACTACAGTCGGCTAATGGGTATTACCTATTATTAAAATATCGAATAACCATGCTATCGTTCCAACAAAAATACCTATTAGAATAGACGATAATAGAATACATATTATGAAGTTAAACTCAACCTCTGGGTATGGGATCTGATGCAAGATAAAACGTAATGTTGGACCAATTAGGTTCCCTAAGGTTAGCCCAACCATCATAAATAAAGTAAACAGTAATACATACTTAGCCCAAAGTCGCCAAGACGGGCGTGTCACAGAATTTAATCTCATTTTAGAATAAATGGGAACAGACCACGATTAAATTTCTTTCTCATCTTTTCGGCTCCTTTTCATTAATCGTGGCCGACCACTATTACATTAGAAAGATAACACGTTATGATGACCGTGTTTGCTTCCTAAGACCCTTTTATTTAATTGTCTTGCCTCGTGCCCTATGAATATCTTGCCACCAAAGTGATGTACCAATGACAACTCCTATTACTAGACTTATCTTGCAAAGTGAGAACACTTTATCCAGCGACAGCCATCTGGACTGAATGGTTCCTATTGCCATCATAATGGTATCTATAATGTATACAGACAAAGTAAACGATATTGCTAGGCAGACACTACTCCCTATAACCAGCAAGCACCACCATAAAAGCTTATCTTTAAAGCTCATTTGACCTCCATTACGTCTATTTTTTTGTCGACGCATTACCGACCTCAGTTACAACATTACTAGTTGAAACCCCTGCATTATGAATAAATGGGGACAGTGAAGTGCACCCCAGAAGTTGGACACCGAGCCAACCTCTGGAGTGCACTTCACAAACCACGTTTAATTTCTTTTCCACAATTTCTTCCCTCCTCTTCAAAACAAACTCCTCGATTCCAGCTCATCCTGCCTGAAAGGCCGCCCGTTCATGTCAAGCGCACTATACACGGCATGTAGCTGAATCAGCACATCTGGCGCACCCTGAGCGTTGGCCCGGTAACTTGACCAACGGTACTCACCAGCAGGTGAACATTGAATATTTCCTCACACCAAATAAAAAACGGGGCGTAAACGCCCCGCGCAATTCATATTTTCCGGAAAATTGGCGCGCCCGACCGCAGCCGGGCGCGCGCGCCGGCTCTACAACACCGGCGATCCCTCCTTCTCTCCTTTTTCATATACGACGTTGGCGCGACCGACGATCAACGGATCGAGCGCGCCGATGCGGGTGATGTCCTTGTTGGCGTAGGGCAGCTTGTGCAACACGTAGCGCATGGCGTTCAGGCGCGCGCGCTTCTTGCAATCGGATTTCACCACCGTCCACGGCGAATCGGCGGTGTCGGTGTAAAAGAACATCGCCTCCTTCGCCTTGGTGTAGTCGTTCCACTTGTCGAGCGAAGCCTTGTCGATGGGCGACAGCTTCCACTGTTTGAGCGGATGGTTTTCGCGTTCCTTGAAGCGACGGCGCTGTTCGGCGCGCGACACCGAGAACCAGAACTTGATGAGCAGGACGCCGCTGCGCACGAGATTGCGCTCGAATTCCGGACACTGACGCATGAATTCGGTGTACTCGTCCGGCGTGCAGAAGCCCATCACCCGCTCGACCCCGGCGCGGTTGTACCAGGAACGGTCGAACAACACCATTTCGCCGGCGCTCGGCAGGTGCGCGACGTAACGCTGGAAATACCATTGCCCGCGTTCGGTGTCGGTGGGCTTTTCCAGCGCGATGACCTTGGCGCCGCGCGGGTTCAGGTGCTCCATGAAACGTTTGATGGTGCCGCCCTTGCCCGCCGCGTCGCGACCCTCGAACAGAATCAGCACGCGTTGGCCTGTCTCCTTCACCCACGCCTGCAATTTCAGCAATTCCACCTGAAGCTGGTATTTCTGTTTTTCGTAATTCTTGCGCGACATCAGGTTCTTGTACGGATAGCCGCCGGTGCGCCAGTCGGCGGACAATTCGTCGTCGGGCTTCACCGCCAGCTTGCCGCCGCGCGAAGCGATGTCCTGCGTCTTGCGCAGGAAAGTCTGGCGCAGCACTTCGACGTCGTCGGGCGAAGCGCCCTTGAGGATCGCTTCCAGAGCGCTGGTCGCGGCCTTGATGTCGCCCGCTTTCGATTCGAGGATGTCGGTCAGCGCCACGACCTTGGAATCGTGCGCGGCTTCCATCGACTGCTTGAACTCGAAGGCCGCGATGCCTTTCTGAGTGCGGGAACCGGCGGTGTCGCCCGCCTTGGCGCGGCGCGGCGTGGCTGATTTCGTCGGGGCTGCGGGGGTCTTTTTCCCGGTCGTTGTAGTGGCCATGAGCGTTTCCTGACGGTAAGAAAAAGCGGACAGTCAATTTTTCCTATACTACGCCATCCATGAGAAGTTTTATCCGCCATCGCCTGCCAGACCGTGAAACCGTCGCCAGCAACCGCTGGCTTCGCCCCTTTTCGAACACTCTGCTCCACCCGTTGCTCTGGTATCTCAATCGCCAGTCGGTGGCGCGCGGTGTCGCGGTGGGGCTGTTCTGCGGACTCATTCCGGGGCCGTTCCAGATGCTCGGCGCCGCGCTCATGTGCATCTTGCTGCGCGCCAACCTGCCGCTAGCGCTCTTCACCACGCTCTACACCAATCCTTTCACCATCGTGCCGCTCTACTTCGCCGCCTTCATGATCGGCAACTGGGCGATGGGCCATTCCGCGACCAGCGCGGGATTCGTCAAACCGCCGGAGTTCGAGGATTTCGGCTTTCATGATTGGGGTATTGCCCTGATCGACTGGATGAGCGGCTTGGGCAAGCCGCTTGCGCTCGGCCTCGTGCTGCTCGCGCTCGGCCTCGCGCTGGCGGGATACGCCATCGTTTACGGAATTTGGCGGCTGGAGCGCGGCTGGCGCTGGAAACGGCGACTACAACGCAACCAGACCGACCTATAAAATTACCCGCTTCGAAATCCAGTCTTGTTAATATGTTCAGGATACTTATCGAGGCAAAGGAACGAATCATGACCCGCGTCACAAACTGCGCATCATGCAAACGCCGTATTTTGGGTGGGCGCGGTCTTGCCTGTGGCTTAGTTTTGGCGCTGACTTTGTCACTCGGAATGGTCGTTTCGGCACACGCTGCCAAACCGCGCTCTCCGGCGTCAATCGCCCTCGCGCAAGAGCGCCACGCGCAGGAGCTTTTCAACAAAGGCGTCGCCGCTTCCGACCGGCAGGATCAAAAAGCGGCGTTGCTCGCCTACGAAGAAGTCGTGCAGCAATACGGCAACTTCAAATCTCCCGCGCTGCGAACCTTGGCCGCCAAGGCGCTGCTCAACAAGAGCAGCATCCTCAGCGAACAGGGCAAATACGACAGCGCCCTCAACTCCCTCACCCGCATCGACAATCGCTACGGTCAAGACAGCAACGCCGCCACGCGCGAAATCGCCGCCTCGGCGCTGGTTTCCAGAGCGGAAATCCAGTACAAGAAAGGCTATCCCGGCAGGGCGATTACCATTTACCAACGCTTCTCGCGGCGCTTCGGCAAGGACGACAACGGTTTCATCCAACAGTTGGTCGGCATGACGAAATTGCGCATCGCCGAAATCCAGAACGAAATCGACACCGCTGGCAAGCGACCGTGAAGCATGTCCGTCGGTGACGCGCTCGCCGCCAAGACGGCGAGCCGGTTTGCTACCATGGCGTCCATTTCCTTTTTGGCAGTTCGAGGAACCGTGCATGGAACCGCTCGATAAACGTAGTGCCGCCGCCCGTCTGAGTCTCACCGTGGCCATGTTGGCCGCAGCCCTCGCCATGACCGCCTGCGAGACGCTCTACCCCACCGCCCCAAAACGCCGCCCGACGACCACCGCCAGCAAACCGCAGGCACCCTATCCGCAACCGCCCGCGCAACAGCCGCCGCATACCGGAGTCGAAGTCGGCAAAGTCACCTCGCCGCTCGATGCGCTGCCCACCGCGCCCGACACCACCCATCCCTACGGCGGCGCCAGCACCGCCAACAGCGCTCAGGTCAACGCGATGTTCAATCAGGCCGCAAATCTGGGTCGAGAAGGCAAGCTCAACGACGCCATCCGCATCTATCAGGACATCGAACAGAACTACGGCAACCAGAATTACGGTTGGGGCGCGTGGGCGCTTTTCTATCAGGGCGAGCTTTACCGCCAGTTGCGCAACTTCAAGTCGGCCGCCGCCGCCTATGACCGCGTCAACCAACGTTACGGCATGGAACGCGACGCCGCCCTGCGCACCATCGTCGCCGACAGTCTGGAGAAAAAAGGCGACGCCCTCGCCGAGTTGAACGACGTCAAGGGCGCCATCGCCGCCTACGAGGAAACTGGTCGTCACTTCGGCAACGACAGCGACGCCGCGATGCGCCTGCGCGCGCTACGGTCGCTGTTCAAGGAAGGCATGTTGCTGCAACGCAAGGGCGCCGGCACCGAAGGCGAATACTCGATTCCGTCCGCGAACGGGCTACCTGTCGGCGACACCGCCGCCGCCATCACCGTCTATGACGACATCGTCGCCCGCTTCGGGCGCGAAAGCGACCCGGGCATCCGCAACGCCATCGGCGGCACGCTGCTGCAAAAGAGCGAAGCCCTGCGCCTGCTAGGCAACAACCGCGAAACCATCGTCGTCTACGACGACATCGTGCGCCGTTTCGAGCGCGATTCGACCGTGGTTTCGCGCAAACTCGTCGCCACCGCCCTGTACCGCAAAGGTTTGGCGCAGAGCCGGCAAGGCGACCGCATGGGCGCCGCCGCTTCGTTCGACGATGTGGTCGCGCGTTTCGCCAGCGAGCCGGACACTGGCATCAGGAAACTGGTCGAAATGTCGGTGGCAGCGAAACGCAAGCTCGACGGCGATTCGCTGACGCCGCAACTGGAAACCAACGAACCGCCGCCGCTCTACGACAACTGAGCGCGCGAGCGAATCAGGCGAGCACGCCGTCGACGAGGCGCAAGGTGCGCTGGCTGCGCCGCGCCAGCGTCTCGTCGTGAGTGACGATGACGAAACTGGTCGCCAGCTTCTCGTTGAGCGCCAGCATCAAATCGAACACCGCTTCCGCCGTGTGACGGTCGAGATTGCCGGTCGGCTCGTCGGCCAGCACGCAGGCCGGATGCGTCACCAGCGCGCGGGCAATCGCCGTGCGCTGGCGCTCGCCGCCGGATAGCTCGCTCGGCGTGTGGTCGAGTCGGTGGCCGAGTCCGACTTCCGCCAGCATGGCGGCGGCGCGCGCGTTGGCTTCTTTCGCGTCCATGCGGCGGATGAGCAGCGGCATGGCGACGTTTTCCAGCGCGGTGAATTCCGGCAACAGATGATGAAACTGATAGACGAAGCCGAGCGCCTCGTTGCGCAGCCGTCCGCGCGCCGCTTCCGAAAGCGAGGAAAAATCCTTGCCCATCAGGCTCACCGTGCCGGCGCTCGGCACGTCCAGCCCGCCGAGCAGATGCAGCAGCGTGCTTTTGCCCGAACCCGAAGCGCCGACGATAGCCAACCGTTCGCCGCGTTCGACTGCGAAATCGACGCCGCTCAACACCCGCACCGCGTCGGCGCCTTCGCGGAAATGTTTTTCCAGCCCTTTGCAGGCGAGCACCGTTTCACTCATAGCGCAACGCCTCCGCCGGTTTCACCCTCGACGCGCGCCAGCTTGGATAAATCGCCGCCGCCAGCGTCAGCAGGAAAGAGACGGTGAGTATCGTCACCACGTCGCCCACCAACACTTTCGAGGGCAGTTCGCTGATGAAATAAATGTCCTTGTCCCACAGCGTCGCGCCGGTGAGACGTTCGAGCGCCGGAATCACCACGTCGAGGTTGTTGGCCAGCCCCAGCCCGCCGATCAGCCCCGCCACCAGTCCGATGACGCCGATGAACGAACCCTGAATGACGAAGATGGACATGATCGAAGCCGGCGACGCGCCCAGAGTGCGCAGAATGGCGATGTCGGCGGCCTTCTCCTGCACCGTCATGGTGAGGCTGGCGACGACGTTGAACGCCGCCACGCCGACGATCAGAAACAGGAACAGCATCATCATCGTTTTCTCCAGCGCCACGGCGCGGAAGAAATTGGCGTGGATGCGCGTCCAGTCGCGCAACATCAGACCCGGCGTGCCGATGATGTGCGCCAGTTCCTCAGCGACGCGCGGCGCGGCGAACAAATCCGTCAGCCGCAAACGCACGCCGCTCACCGCGTCGCCCATGCGATAAAGCGCCTGCGCGTCGGCGAGATGGATGAGCACAAGCCCGGAGTCGTACTGCGCCACCCCGGCGTCGAAAATGCCCACCACCTCGAATTGGCGCACGCGCGGCATCACCGCCGCCGGAGTCACCAGCCCTTGCGGCGCCACCAGCGTCAATTTGCTGCCGGTGCCGACGCCGAGCGCACGCGCCAGATCGCGCCCGAGCACGATGCCGAAACGCCCGCCCTGCAAATCCTCCAGCGAACCCGCACGCATGTGCTGAGTGAAATCGGCCACCTTGCTTTCGAGATCGGGAAGAATGCCGCGCACCTGCACGCCGCGCACCGCCTCGCCCGCCACCAGCATCCCCTGCTCGTCGACGTAGGGCGCCGCCGCTTCCACTTCCGGGTGCAGTTTGGCGTCGTCGGCCACCTGCTGCCAGTTGGTGACGCGCCCCGGCCCTTCCCAAGATTCCACCTCGATGTGCGAGGCCACCCCCAGCGTGCGGTCGCGCAATTCCTCCTGAAAGCCGTTCATCACCGAAAGCACGACGATCAGCGTCGTAATGCCGAGCGCGATGCCGAGAATCGACACCAGCGAGATGAAGGACACCAGCCGGTTGCGCCCCTGCGCGCGCTTGCGCGAGCGGGTGTAGCGCAGACCGACGAAAAGTTCATAGAACATTGGGAAAGACGCAGCGAGAACAAGGGGCGCATTCTAACCGCGTCGGCGGTCGGGCGGTTTGGATTCGCGATTCAAGCCCCGACCCACAACCCCAGCGAAAACCCGCCCAACGCCAGCAAGTTGGTCTTGAGCACCGTCGGCAACTCGAAGCGGAAGTCGCGCGTGTCGGTAATCGTCAGCGTCGCGCGCAGGTGGCGCAGGCAGACGGGGATGGCGACCAGCCACAGCCACACCCACGGGCGCTGTGGCATCCACAGCCACGCCGATGCAGTCAAAGCGAGCAGCGCCGCGACGCCGAGCGCGACGTGATAGCGTTGCGCGCGACGCGGGCCGAGGCGCGCGGCCAGCGTAATCTTGCCGTGCTTGCGGTCTTCGTCGATGTCGCGCAGGTTGTTGACGTTCAACACCATGACGCTCAACAGGCCACAGGCGGTCGCGGGCACGAAGGCGCGCGCCTCGAAATGGCCGCACAGCAGGTAGAAACTGCCGCACACCGCCACCCAACCGAAGAAAATCAGCACCGAGAAATCGCCCAGACCGCGATAACCGTAGGCGTGGCGACCGATGGTGTAGGTGATGGCGGCGATGAGCGAAAAAGCGCCCAAGCCGAGAAAAAAGAGGAACTCCGCCGCCGTGCGACAGGAAAGCGCCATCAGCGTCAGGCCGGAGAACACGGCGCACACGCAGGCGGTGACGATGGCGTTTCTCATCTGCGTCGGGCCAATCAGCCCCAGTTGCATCCCGCGCAGAGGGCCGACGCGCTCCGGGGTGTCGGCCTCCTTGGCGAAATCGCCGTAGTCGTTGGCCAGATTGACGACGATTTGCAGCAGCAGCGCCGTCGCCAGCGCGGCGAGGAAGACGCTCCAGCGCCATTCGACCGCCCCTTCGCTCGCGCCCGCGAGCGAGCCGCCCAGCACGATGCCGCAACAGGCGAGCAGCAGCGTGCGCGGACGCAGGGAAATGAACCATGCGTAAAGCAGGTCGAGCCGGGCGGAGGAGGCTTGCGTCAGGGTATTCATGGGTGTCGAAAGTTTGACACAGCGGCGCCGCATCCCCAACACTTCCTCTTTCGTTTTTCTTTCCCGACCCGAACCGATGACCGCTTCGCTGCTCGAACGCTCGCTTGCCGCCGTCTGGCACCCGTGCACCCAGATGAAACACCACGAAACCCTGCCGCTCGTGCCGGTGGTGCGCGGCGAAGGGCCGTGGCTGATTACCGAAGACGGCCGGCGGCTGCTCGACGGCATCAGTTCGTGGTGGGTGAATCTGTTCGGCCACAGCAACCCGCGCATCAACGCGGCGCTGCGCGACCAACTCGAACGGCTCGAACACGTGCTGCTCGCCGGAGCGACGCATCCGCCGGCGGTGGAGCTCGCCGAACGGCTGCGCGCCCTCACCGACGGCGAACTCGGCCACGCCTTCTTCGCTTCCGATGGCGCGTCAGCCACCGAAATCGCGCTCAAGATGAGTTTTCACTCTTGGCGCAACAGGGGCCTGACGGAGAAAAACCGCTTCCTCTGCGTCGCCGACGGCTACCACGGCGAGACGGTGGGCGCGCTCGCCGTCACCGACGTGGCTCTGTTCAAGGACGCTTACGCGCCGCTGGTGCGGCAGGCCGACACGGTGCCCTCGCCCGACGCGCGCCGCGCCAATGCGGGCGAGAGCGCCGTCGACGTGGCGCGTCGCGCCGCCGCGGCGCTGGAAGAAAAGCTCGCCGCCGAGAGCGAACGCATCGCCGCCTTCATCGTCGAGCCTCTGGTGCAGTGCGCCGCCGGCATGGCGATGCACGCCCCCGAATATCTGCGACTGGCGCGGGCGCTTTGCGACCGTTACGGCGTGCATCTGATTTGCGACGAAATCGCGGTCGGCAACGGGCGCACCGGAACCTTTTTCGCCCATGAACAGGCGGGCATCCGCCCCGATTTGCTCTGCCTGTCGAAAGGCATTTCCGGCGGCTATCTGCCGCTGTCCATCGTGCTCTGCCGCGACGACATCTACCGCGCCTTCTACGACGACGACACCCGGCGCGGATTTCTGCATTCGCACTCCTACACCGGCAACCCGCTCGCCTGCCGCGCCGCGCTCGCCACGCTGGATATTTTCCGGGACGACGACGTGCTCGCCGCCAACCGCGAACGCGCCGCGCTGCTCGGAAAATTCTTGCAGGAGACTTTCGCCGCGCACCCTGCCGTGCGCCACATCCGCCAACGCGGCATGATTGCCGCCTTCGACGTGGCCGACGCGGCCAGTGACTTCCCGCGCCGCTTCTTCGCCGCCGCGCTCGAAGCCGGGGCGTTGCTGCGGCCCATCGGCAACACCGTCTATTTCATGCCGCCCTACGTCATGAACGAACCCGAACTGCGCGCGCTGGTGGATGCCGCCGCGCAAGCCCTGACGACGGTGACGGCATGAACCAATTCGACCGTGTGCGCGCCGCCCTCGCCGCTCTCGACCGCGACCACCTGCGACGCGTGCGCCACGACAACGACTGGCCGTGCGCGCCGCGCGTGCGCGTCGACGGGCGCGTACTCGTCGCCTTTTGCAGCAACGATTACCTCGGCCTCGCCGGCGAACCGCGCTTGGCCGAGGCGCTGGCCGCAGGCGCGCGCCGTTGGGGCGCGGGCGCAGGGGCTTCGCACATCGTCTCCGGCCACTATGCCGTGCAGGGCGAACTCGAACGCCGCTTGGCCACCTTCGTCGGGCGCGAGCGGGCGCTGCTCTTTTCCACCGGCTTCATGGCCAACAGCGGCATCGTGCCGGCGCTGGTCGGGCGCGGCGACGCCATCTTCGCCGACAAGCTCAACCACGCTTCGCTCATCGACGGCATGTTGCTGGCGCGCGCCTCGGCGCACCGCTACCCGCACCTCGACATGGCGGCGCTCGCCCGTCAGTTGGAAAACTCCGACGCAACGGTGAAGCTCATCGTCTCCGACGCGGTGTTCAGCATGGACGGCGACGTCGCGCCGCTCGCGGAGTTGATGGCGCTCGCCGAACGGTTCGACGCCTGGCTGCTCATCGACGACGCGCACGGCTTCGGCGTGTTGGGGCCGCAGGGGCGCGGGTCGCTGGCCGAAGTCGGCCTGCCCGGCGCGGCGAAGGAAGGCTGGCGGCTGATTCAGGTCGGCACGCTCTCCAAGGCGGCGGGCGTCGCGGGCGCTTTCGTCGCCGGCGATGCCGATGTCGTCGAATGGCTGATGCAGAAGACGCGCTCCTACATCTTCACCACCGGCTCGCCGCCCGCGCTGGCGCAGGCGTTGCTGACCAGCGTCGACCTCATCGAAGCGGGCGACGAGCGGCGCGCGCATCTCGGCGCGCTCATCGCGCGTCTGTCGGGTGGTCTGGCGCAGAAACGCTGGCGGCTCACGCCCTCGCGCACGCCGATTCAGCCGCTGACGATAGGCGACAACGCCGCCGCGCTGGCGCTGGCCGACGCGCTGTTGCAGGAAGGCTTGTGGGTGCCGGCGATTCGTCCGCCCACGGTGCCGGCGGGCAGCGCGCGCCTGCGCATTTCGCTCTCCGCCACGCACACGCTGGCGGAAGTCGACCGCCTCGTCGACGCCATCAACCGCCTGGAAGAAACGCTGTGACCGCCAGCGCCGGAACGCCGCTGGTGTTGCTGCACGGATGGGCGATGACGCCCGCCGTGTGGACGCCGCTGCGCGGGGCGTTGAAGGGGATTGAGATTCACGCTCCCGCTTTGCCCGGCAACGGAACCACGCTCGCCGCTTGGGCCGACGCGCTCGCCCCAACCTTGCCGCCACGCG
The DNA here is from genome assembly GCA_031272995.1 of Azoarcus sp. Classification (GTDB taxonomy): domain Bacteria; phylum Pseudomonadota; class Gammaproteobacteria; order Burkholderiales; family Rhodocyclaceae; genus WRNU01. The sequence goes on along the minus strand of JAISSY010000058.1, from coordinate 5,548 downwards.
CCCACCTCGTCGGCTGGTCGCTCGGCGCGATGTTGGCGCTCGAACTCGCCGCCCTTCATCCAACGCGCGTCTCCCGCCTGACGCTGATTGCGGCGACGCCCCGCTTCGTCGCCGCGCCGGATTGGCCGCACGGGCTGGACGCCGCCACGGTGGCGGCTTTCGTCGCCGGTTACGCCAATGACCCGCGCGCGACCCTGCGACGCTTCCTCGCCCTGCAAACTCTGGGCGACGCCGCCGGACGCCGCCTCACGCCGCGACTCGAAGCGGCCAGCGTGCCGCACGCCGACGCGCCGTTGCCCGCGCTCGCCGCCGGGTTGAAGATTCTCGCCGACGCCGACTTGCGCCCCCGACTCGCCGCCGTGACTCAGCCCGTGCGCCTCATCCACGGCGACGGCGACGCGCTGATGCCGCTCGCCGCCGCGCGCTGGCTGGCCGACGCCCTGCCCCGCGCCGCGCTCACCGTGTTGGAACGCTGCGGCCACGCGCCGCTGCTCTCGCGCACCGCCGACTGCGCCGCTGTGCTGCGCACCGACGCGCAGGATGTGCGCCCATGAGCGCCAGCGACTTCCGCAAGCTCGCGGTGCGCCGCGCCTTCGAGCACGCCGCCACCACCTACGACGCCGCCGCGCGCGTGCAACGCGAGGCGGCGCAAAGTCTGGCCGCCTTCGCAAGCGAATTTCCGCCCCTCGCGCCGCCCCGCTTTGTGCTCGACGCCGGTTGCGGCACCGGATACGCCCTGCCGGAACTGCGCTCCCGTTTTCCGCACGCGCGCCTGCTGGCGCTCGATTTCTCCACCGCGATGCTGGCGCGCGCCACGCGCGATTTCCCCGCCGCGCCGCTGTGCGCCGACATCGAACGCCTGCCGCTCGCCGACGGCTGCGTCGACCTCTACTGGTCGAGCCTCGCGCTGCAATGGTGCGACCCTGCGGCGGCGCTCGCCGAAGTCGCGCGCGTGCTGACGCCGGGCGGCGTGGCGTGGATCGCCACCTTGGGGCCGTACACGCTGACGGAATTGCGCACCGCCTTCGCCGCCGTCGACGACGATGTTCACGTCATCGACTTTTCGTCGCCGTCATTCTGGCAAGCCGCTTGCCGCGACGCCGGGCTGGTCGTCGAAGCGCATGGCGGCGATGCTCGTTACGATTTCGGCCCCGATTTGCGCGCGCTCCTTGGTAACATCAAAGCCATCGGCGCGCGCACCGTCGGCGAAAAGCGACGGCGACGGACGCTTGGCAAGCAAGGTTGGCAAACCTTGCAAGCCGCTTACGAAGCTTTCCGCCGTCCTGACGGTCTGCTGCCCGCCACTTACGATTTGATCCTGCTCGCGCTGAGGAAACCCGCATGACCGCGTTTCACGGCTGGTTCGTCACCGGCACCGACACCGAAATCGGCAAGACCTTCGCCACCTGCGTGCTCATCCACGCGGCGCAGGCGCAAGGCTTCACCGCGCTCGGCATGAAGCCGGTGGCGGCGGGCGCGACCGAAGTCGGCGGCAGGCTGTTGAACGAGGACGCGGCGCGGCTGCTGGAGGCCGGCAGCTTCGACCCCGGCGCGGAATTGCTCAACCCGTTCTGTCTGCGCACCCCGGTCGCGCCGCACATCGCGGCGGCGGCGGAAAACGTCCGCCTCGACCCGACGCGCATCGCCACGGCGTTCGACGCCTTGCGCCAGCGCTGCGACAGATTGTTTGTCGAAGGCGCGGGCGGGTTTCTGTCGCCGCTCGGCGAAGGGTTCGACGCCGCATCGCTCGCACGCGCGCTGGATATTCCGATTATTCTCGTGGTCGGCATGAAGCTCGGCTGCATCAACCACGCGTTGCTCACCGCCGAAGCCATCGCGACGCGCAATCTCAAATTGGCGGGTTGGATCGCCAACTGCCTTTCCGCCGATATGCCGCATCAAGAGAGTAATATTGCGACTTTGCGTCGTCGCCTCGGCGCGCCGCTTCTGGGCACTTTGCCGTACGCGCCCGAAGCCGACCCGAGGACACTGGCGCATTGGGTCACTCTACCTACATAATCACGTCGTCAAACGTTCAAGAGGCACACCATGACTTCGGAAGCACCTGTCGAACTTCAGGGCATAGCTGCTCCAAGCCATTTCGGGGAACAGAGCAAGCCCAACGTTTGGGTATTGCTCCTGCTGTCGCTCGTCATCGTCTTCGCGGCCATCTCGCTTTACAACTTTTTCTTCGGCGCAACGGAAAAGACAGCGACAAGCACGCCATCCGCGCCCATCGCCGCAGCGGAAGAACCGGGCGTCGACGTCGTAGCGCCCTCGCAGCCGACCGGAATCGAAGCCGAACCCGTGCCGCTGCCCGCGCCGGAGAAATCGACCGCGAAAGCGAAAGAGGAACCGAAACCGGAAGTCGCGCCGCCGAAGGCCGAGTCCGCAGAAAAACCCGCCACACCACCCGTCGGTGGCGGCATGAAGCAAGGCGAACTGGTGCGACTCAACGAACAGGTTGGAGACTACAACCGTCAGGCCACGGCGCAATTCCAGTTCGGCAATTACACCGATGCGGTGCAGTGGTATCAAAAGGCGCTGCCGTTGTTCAAGCAGATGGAAGAACACTTCGTGCGCATGCGCGATTACTACACCGAGAAATCCGGCGCCGACAGCAAGAACACCCTCGCCGCCAACCAGAGCATCGCCACCACGCAACGCAACATCGCCTCGACCTACAACAACATCGGCGAGGCTTACCGCAATCAGGGCAAATACGCCGACGCGCTCAAGTGGCTGCAACGCGCGCTCGACGTGCGCGAGAACACGCTGAACGAATCCAACGCCGACACCGCCGCGATTTACAACAACATTGCGCTGGTGCACGACAGTCAGGGCAATTTCGACAAGGCGCTGGAGTTCTACCAAAAAGACTTGGAGATTAGCGAAAAGGTCTTGGGCACCGACCACCCGGACACCGCCACCACCTACGGCAACATCGCCACGGTTTACTTCCATCAGGGCGACACCGCCAACGCGCTGCAGTGGTATCGCAAGGCCGCCGCCGTACAGGAAAAGGCGCTGGGCGCGAACAGCGTCGAAACCGCGCTCACCTACAACAACATCGGCGAAACCCTGAGCCGCCACGGCGATTATTCCGACGCGCTGACCGCTTACCTCAGAGCCTACAAGACCTTCCTCGCCAAGTACGGCGATTCGAACAACAACACCAAGGCGATTCGCAGCAGTCTGGCGCGCGCTTACCAGCGCTCCGGCAACCTGCAACCGTTCTCGAACTGGCTGGCCGCGGCGGTCAAATAAACCAAGGCGTCGAAACGCTTAAAAATCTCCCGCCCGCGCCTGCAGGGCGGCGAGCGCTGCCAGCCCCGCGGTTTCGGTGCGCAAAATGCGCGGCCCCAGGCCGACAACCCGACAACCGGCGCGGCGGCACAGCGCCAGTTCGTCCTCGCTCCAGCCGCCTTCGGGGCCGACGAGCAGATGCACCGGCGCGGCGATTTCTGCGAGCGCGCCAAGACGTTCGCCGCCGGGTGCGAGAATGAGCCGCGTCGCCGCCTCGCGTTCACCCAGATACGCGGCAAGGTCGCGCACCGGCGCGATGAACGGCAGCCGGTTGCGCCCACATTGCTCGCAGGCGGCGACCACCACCTGTCGCCAGTGTTCGAGTTTTTTGTCGCCGCGCTCGCCCGCGAGCCGCAATTGCGCACGCTCGCTGCGCACCGGAACGACGCCGACCGCGCCGAGTTCGACCGCTTTCTGAATCGTCCAATCCATCTTGTCGGCGCTGGCGAGCGCCTGCACCAGCACCACCGCGAGAGGCGACTCGCGGTTCGCCTCCATCCAGCGCCCGTCGACCGCGAACGCCCGCTTGCCGCGCACGTCGAGCCGGGCGCGCAATTCGCCGCCGCTGCCGTCGAACAGCGCCACCTCGTCGCCCGCGCCGAGGCGCAAAACCCTGAGCGCGTGATGCGCGGCGGCGGGCGCGAACTCGACCTCGCCGTCGTGCGGCAGAACTTCAGGGGAGTAAAACCTTGCAATCATCAGTAGAATTATAAGCATGCCCAGATACGCCGCTTCCTCCTCCGCCTCGCGCTCCACCGACATCCTGTTGGCGTCGCCGGAACGGCTATTGGCCAAGGCGCGCGAACTGGAGGCGCTGGTGCGCGAAATCGCCGCCACCGAAATCCTGCCGCGCTACCTGAACGTGTCGCGCGGGCGCAAGGCGGACGGCACCCTCTTCACCGAAGCCGACCTCGCCACCCAACGACGACTGGCCGAAACGCTGCCCACCCTGCTGCCCGGCCCGGTGCTCGGCGAGGAGATGAGCGGCGAGATGCAGGCGCGGCTGTGGAGCGCCGGACGCGGCGGCCTGTGGTGTATCGACCCCATCGACGGCACCACCAACTTCATCAACGGCATCCCCTTCTTCGCCGTCGCCATCGCTTGGCTGGTCGAACACGAACCGCGTCTGGGCGTGGTCTACAACCCGATCAACGAGGAATGCTTCTACGCCGCGCAAGGCGCCGGCGCTTTCGTCAACGACGAAGTGCTGCCCCTGCGCCGCACCACGCGGCGCTTGCGCGAAGCGGTAGCCGGTTTCGATTTGAAGCGCGTCAGCCCGCATCTCGGCGACGAACTGGTGGCGCGCCCGCCCTATTTCTCGCAGCGCAATTTCGGCTCCAGCGCGCTGGAATGGTGCTACCTCGCGGCAGGACGTTTCGACGTCTACATGCACGCCGGGCAATATCTGTGGGACTACGCCGCGGGTCAGTTGATTCTGTCCGAAGCGGGCGGACGCGCCTGCGCGCTCGATGGCGGCTCGCTTTCCTCCGGCCCGGCGGTCAAGCGCGGCGTCATCGCCGCCGCCAATCCGCTGCTGTTCGCGGAATGGCGCTCTTGGCTGCAATCGCATTCATGATGCTTCCACGTCTGAGCGGACATCCGTCCTGACGAGGGCGCGGGTTTCGGGGATAATTCGCGTTTTTCCCGCTCCCCTCTCGCCCATCATGTCCGCTCCCGCCCAAACCCCGGTCTTCACCCCGCTCACCGGCGCCCTGCGCGCGCTCGCCATCGACGCCATCCAGCAAGCCAATTCCGGCCACCCCGGCGCGCCGCTCGGCATGGCGGAAATCGCCGAAGTGCTGTGGCGGCGGCATCTCAAGCACAACCCGGCCAACCCGGCCTGGCCCAACCGCGACCGCTTCGTGCTTTCCAACGGCCACGGCTCGATGCTGATTTACGCCCTGCTCCACTTGACCGGCTACGACCTCTCCATCGACGACATCAAAAACTTTCGCCAACTCGGCGCCAAGACCGCCGGTCACCCCGAAGTCGGCCACGCGCCGGGCGTGGAGACGACCACCGGCCCGCTCGGACAGGGCATCGCCAACGCCGTCGGCTTCGCGCTGGCGGAAAAAGTCCTGGCGGCGGAATTCAACCGCCCCGGCCATGAAATCGTCGACCACCACACCTACGTCTTTCTCGGCGACGGCTGCATGATGGAAGGCGTCAGCCACGAAGCCTGCTCGCTCGCCGGCACGCTCGGACTCGGCAAGCTCATCGCCTTCTACGACGACAACGGCAT
>JAISSY010000050.1 GCA_031272995.1 Azoarcus sp. | reverse complement strand
GATTTGCAGACCATTCTCACCGCCGGCGTGCAGGCGCCGAGTTCGCGCGGCAATGCGCCGTGGTATCTGGCGGCGATTACGCGGCGCGCGCTCATCGACGACATCAAGGGCAAGGCGTGGGATTTGATTTGCGAACGCTCGCCGCTGTCGCGGGCGAAAATCATCGAGCGCGGCGGCGACCTGTTCTACAACGCTCAGGCGCTCGTCATCGTGGCGACGAGGCCGACGTGGGACTTCACCACCGAACAGTTCGACGCCGGATTGCTCACCGAAAACATCTGCCTCGCGGCCACCTCGCTCGGCCTCGCCACCTGCATCTGCGGCTTTGCGACGCAGGCGTGGCGCGACATGCGGACGAACGACGGCGAACGGCTCTCGAAGGCGCTGGAATTTCCGTGGGGCTATCAGATGACCGTCGGCATCCTGCTCGGCCACCCGGCAAGCGACGGGCAGCAGCACCCGACCGATACGTCGACGATTCGCTACTTCGAGTAGGCGCGCCGCTTCAGCCCTGCAAGCGTAGCCGCGCCGAGCGGGCGTGCGCCTGCAAACCCTCGCCGTCGGCGAGGATGGCGGCGATGCCGGCGAGGGTTTGCGCGCCGGCTTGCGAGATGTTCACGATGCTGGTGCGCTTCTGGAAATCGTAGGTGCCGAGCGGCGAGGAGAAACGGGCGCTGCGCATCGTCGGCAACACGTGGTTGGGGCCGGCGCAATAGTCGCCCAGAGCTTCGACCGAGCAGTGGCCGACGAAAATCGCTCCGGCGTGACGGAGCTTGCCGAGCCAGTTTTCGGCGTCGTCGAGCGCGAGTTCGAGGTGTTCGGGGGCGATGCGGTTGGCGATGGCGCAGGCTTGGTCGAGGTCGGCGACGTGAATCAGCGCGCCCCGGTTGGCGAGCGATTTGGCGATGGTTTCGCGGCGCGGCATCTCCGGTAGCAGGCGGTCGATGGCGGCATGAACGGCGTCGATGAAGGCGGCGTCGGTACATAGCAGGATGGATTGCGCCAACTCGTCGTGTTCGGCTTGCGCGAACAAATCCATCGCCACCCAATCGGCATGGCCGCTGCCATCGGAAATCACCAGCACTTCGGACGGCCCGGCCACCATGTCGATGCCCACCGTGCCGAACACGCGGCGCTTGGCTTCCGCCACGTAGGCGTTGCCGGGGCCGACGACCTTGTCGACCTGCGGGATGGTTTCGGTGCCGTAGGCGAGCGCCGCCACCGCCTGCGCGCCGCCGATGGCGAAGACGCGGTCGACGCCGGTGATGGCCGCAGCGGCGAGCACGAGGGTGTTCTTCTCACCGCGCGGGGTCGGCACCACCATGATGAGTTCGCCGACGCCCGCGACCTTGGCGGGGATGGCGTTCATCAGCACCGAACTGGGATAGGCGGCCTTGCCGCCCGGCACGTAAAGGCCGACGCGGTCGAGCGGCGTCACCTGCTGGCCGAGCACGGTACCGTTGGGTTCGGCGTAGGTCCACGATTCGCCCTTCTGGCGCTCGTGGTAGAGGCGCACGCGTTCGGCGGCGAGTTCGAGCGCCGCGCTCTGTTCGACGGAAAGCGAAGCCAGCGCGGCGCGCAATTCGCTTTGCGGCAACTCCAGCGCCGCCATCGACGCGGCCTCCAGCCCATCGAAGCGCCGCGTGTATTCGAGCACCGCCGCGTCGCCGCGCGTGCGCACCGCGTGCAGGATTTCGGTCACCGCCGCGTCGATGCGGGCGTCGGCGGAAGCGTCGAACGCCAGCAGCTTGTCGAGCGTGGCGGCGAAATCGGGGGAATTGGCGTCGAGGCGGCGAATGGCGGTCTGGCTCATGGGAATCTCTCTGGTTGCGGCAAGCGTCAGGCGCGCACGGCGGCGGCGAAGGCGTCGATCATCGGCTGCACGAGGTCGTGCTTCAACTTCAGCGCCGCTTGATTGACGATGAGGCGCGAGGATATTGGCATGATTTCCTCGACTTCTTCGAGGTTGTTGGCCTTGAGCGTGCCGCCGGAGGAAACGAGGTCGACGATGGCGTCGGCCAGCCCGACCAGCGGCGCGAGTTCCATCGAACCGTAGAGTTTGATGAGATCGACGTGCATCCCCTTGCCGGCGAAGTGCGCCTTGGCCGAGGAAATATATTTGGTGGCGACGCGGATGCGCCCGCCCGGTCGCACGGCGGCGGCGTAATCGAAGCCTTTTTGCACCGCCACGCACAAACGACAGCGCGCGATGCCGAGGTCGAGCGGCTGATACAGCCCGGCGCCGCCATGTTCAAGCAGCACGTCCTTGCCGGCGATGCCGAGTTCTGCGGCGCCGTACTGCACGTAAGTCGGCGTATCGGTGGCGCGCACGATGACCAGCCGCACGTCGGGCCGATTGGTGGCGATGATGAGCTTGCGCGACCGTTCGGGGTCGTCGGCAGGCACGATGCCCGCTGCAGCGAGCAGAGGCAGGGTTTCGTCGAAAATGCGGCCCTTGGAGAGCGCCAGAGTGATGCCGGTCACGGGGGGAACCTCAGGGTGAAGGGGCGGTATTGTACCCCGGCGACGTGGGCGCGCCCGGTACGCGCAAAGACTTGCGCAGCCACTTCCGCGTAAACGGGCAAACGTAAAAACACATCCCGCAGATGTCGTAGTCGATGCCGTAGTTGCGGCGGGAGAGTTCGGTGGCGACTTTCATGCACTGTTCGACGTCGACGAGGTCGGGGGTGGAGGTGACGCCGGGGCGCCAAGTGACGTCGTGCAGGGCGGCGGCGGGGCAGATTTTGACGCAGGCGTCGCAGGTGCCGCAGTGGGAGACGGTGACGGGGGCGTCGAACGGCAAGGGCGCGTCGGTCAAGACCGAGGTGATGCGGATGGCGGAGCCGAAAGCCTTGGTGACCAGCAGCGCGTCCTTGCCTATCCAGCCCATGCCGGCTAGCGTGGCGACGGTTTTGTGCGGCAGACGGGCGACGAAATAGTTGAGCTTGTCGTGCTCGGCGACTTGCGCACGGGTCTGCGCCCATGCCTTGAAACCGGCGGCTTCGAGTTCGTGCGCGCACTGGAGCGCCAGCGCGTCGAGGCGGTCGTTGGCATCGTGGTAGGCGTCGTAATAGGCGCGGGTGGGGCCGTCGCCGAGACCGGCCACCACGTCGGGCGGCAGGGTGACGGCGATGCTGACGCCGGCGAGCGGCAGGCTGGAGGTGGCGTCGGGGCGCAGGCGGGCGCGGAAGACGGCTTTCACTTCCTCGTCGGGGAAAAGCGCCAAATCGGCGAAGCCGACGCGACAGGCGCCCGCTTCCAGCAAGGCGTTCTTCAGCGCGAGGAAATCCATGACCGGCGGCGACGCCTCAACTCGCGCGCCGCACGCGGGCGCCGAGGGCGCTCAGTTTTTCTTCCAGACGCTCGTAGCCGCGGTCGAGGTGATAGATGCGCTCGATGGTGGTTTCGCCCTCGGCGACTAGGCCGGCGATGACCAGACTGGCGGAGGCGCGCAGGTCGGTGGCCATCACGGTTGCGCCTTCGAGCTTCTCCACCCCCTGCACCATCGCGGTGTTGCCGTCGATGCGGATTTCGGCGCCGAGGCGCTGCAACTCGACCGCGTGCATGAAACGGTTCTCGAAAATGGTTTCACGAATCATCGCCGAGCCTTCGGCGACGCAATCGAGCGCCATGAATTGCGCCTGCATGTCGGTGGGAAAGGCCGGATACGGAGCGGTGCGCAGGTCGATGGCGGTCAGGCGCGGCGGCGCGACGAGGCGGATGGCGTCCGGCTCGCTCTGGATTTGGCAGCCGGCTTCGATCAGCTTGACGATGACCGCGTCGAGACTGGAAGTGAGCGCGCCGGTCAGGCGCACTTTGCCGCCGGTGACCGCCGCCGCGCACAGGTAGGTGCCGGTTTCGATGCGGTCGGGCATGATGCGGTGGGTGGCGCCGTGCAGGGCGGGCACGCCGACGACGCGAATCACGTCGAAGCCGGCGCCGGTGATTTTCGCGCCCATGGCGTTGAGGCAGTTGGCGAGGTCGACCACTTCCGGCTCGCGCGCGGCGTTTTCGATGATGGTTTCGCCGTCGGCCAGACAGGCGGCCATCATCAGGTTTTCGGTGCCGGTGACGGTCACCATGTCGGTGACGATGCGAGTGCCCTTGAGATGCGGCGCCTTGACGTGCACGTAGCCGTGCTCGACCTTGACCTCGGCGCCCATCGCTTCCAGCCCCTTGATGTGCTGGTCGACCGGACGGGCGCCGATGGCGCAGCCGCCGGGCAGACTCACGCGCGCCTCGCCGCAACGCGCCGCCAGCGGGCCGAGGACGAGAACGGAAGCGCGCATGGTCTTGACCATCTCGTAGGTCGCCACCGGCTCGGCGATTTGCGCCGCGTCGAGCGTCACCGTTTCGCCGTCGCGTTCGACCTTGACGCCCATCTGTTCGAGGAGGCGGAGCAGCGTGCCGACGTCCTTCAGGCGCGGCACGTTGGTGAAAGTGACCGGCTCGGCGCTCAGCAGCGCGGCGCACAGAATCGGCAGGGCGGCGTTCTTGGCGCCGGAAATCGGCACTTCGCCTTCAAGGCGGACGCCACCCGTGATCAACAGTTTGTCCATGATTTTGTTCCCCGTAATGGCGGTAATGTAACTCCGGAACGGGGTGCCGACGCGATTTACCCCGACGAAAGCCGTCAGGCGGCAATCGGCAGCAGCGCGTCGACGCCGTAGAGTCGCGCCAGCGCCAGCAGCGGCGCGGGCAAGGCGCGCAGTTCGAGTTTGACGCCGCTCGCTCTGGCGCGACGCAACCAAGAGAGCAGCAGCGCCAGCGCCGAGGAATCGACCTCGGAGACGCCGCCGAGGTCGAGCACGCAATCGCCTTGCGGCAGCGCGCGCCCGTAGCTGGCGGCGACGGTGCGCATCGTCAGTTCGCCATCGAGCTTCACCACGGCGGCTTCGGCGCTCATTTTTTCTCCAGCGACTGGTTCTTGGACTCGATCGA
>JAISSY010000032.1 GCA_031272995.1 Azoarcus sp. | reverse complement strand
ATAACCATAGTCGAGGGTACCGTAGATGGTAACGGTCGACTGAGCGAAAGCCGGAGCGGCAACGAGGCCGGCGACGGCCAGCGCGATCAGTTTCTTTTGCATGTAATTCTCCTCAAGTTTGAATCGGCGCTCCCACCGGCGGCAAGAGCCCAACTGGACCTCTCGGGCGAGAAGTTGCCGGAGATTGTGCAAAGTCGACAAAGGTTTGCGCAAGTCCGAAATCAAAAACCCCGTGTAGATGTGGCTTTCCTGTTGCACCCGTGCAACAGGAACGGGCGCAGCGCATATGCAAATTATTAAGGGAAAACCCTTATGCCGTCCGGGGTATGCCCGCGCCATCGCGGCCGCTCGTTTCCTTTGCGTACCCGCGAGCGTAAAAATCCGGTATTTTTTCACGCATCGCGATTCCCCCCGGCGCGGCCCGCCGCGCTTTGCAAACCCTGTAAGGAGATCGGCATGAGCTTCATCAAGGAATTCAAGGAATTCGCCATGCGCGGCAACGTCATCGACTTGGCCGTGGGCGTCATCATCGGCGCGGCGTTCGGCAAGATCGTCGATTCGCTGGTCAAAGACATCATCATGCCGATCATCGGTCTCATCATCGGCGGCATCGACTTCAGCCACTTCTACATCAACCTCAGCAGCATCCAATACGACACGCTGGAAGCGGCGGAAAAGGCGGGCGCGCCGCTGATCAAATATGGCGTGTTCATCAACTCCGCCATCAACTTCATCATCATCGCCTTCGCCATTTTCCTTGCCATCAAGGCGATCAACAAACTCAAACGCGCCGAACCCGAAGCCCCCGCCGAACCGGCGCCGGAACCGGAAGACGTCAAATTGCTGCGCGACATTCGCGATGCGTTGGTGAAGAAGGATTGAAGGCAAAACCCCTCATACCGTCATTCCCGCAAAAGCGGGAATCCAGCGTCGTTAGTCCGATCAACGCAAAGGCACTGGATTCCCGCTTGCGTGGGAATGACGTGTAACTACATTGGCGTTTTCTGTCCGTACCGTGACCTGCAACGCGCGGTGTAGAATCGCCCCCCTTTTCATCACCGCCAAGCTCCGCCCGTGTCCTCCCCCGCTTCAAACGCCATGACCCCCGCCGAACGCCGCGCCGGGGCGAGTCTGTCGGCCATTTTCGCCCTGCGCATGTTGGGGCTGTTTCTCATCCTGCCGGTGTTCGCGGTGCACGCGCGCACCATTCCGGGCGGCGACAACGATATCTACGTCGGGCTGGCCATCGGCGCTTACGGCATCACGCAGGCGCTGCTGCAACTCGCTTTCGGCGCGGCTTCCGACCGCTACGGGCGCAAGCCGGTGATTCTGTTCGGGCTGTTGCTGTTCGTGATCGGCAGCGCGGTGGCGGCGCTGGCGGGGGATATATATATGGTGATCGCCGGGCGCGTGCTGCAAGGGGCGGGGGCGATTTCGGCGGCGGTGACGGCTCTGGCCGCCGATTTGACCCGCGCCGAGCATCGCACCAAGGTGATGGCGATGATCGGCTCCAGCATCGCGCTGGTGTTCGCGCTCTCGATGGTGGCCGCGCCGCTGCTCTACGCCGCCGTGGGCATGGCGGGCATCTTCTGGCTGACCGCGGCGCTGGCGTTGGGTTCGATGGCGCTGGTAGTGTGGGTGGTGCCGGACGCGCCGGAGATTCCGGCCACCGAGCGCGGCATGGGCGGCACGCTGGCGGACATCCTGCGCGACGGGGCGCTGATGAAGCTCAATTTCGGCGTTTTCGCGCTGCATGTGGTGCAGACGATGATGTGGGTGACGGTGCCGGCGGCCATCGTCGCGCGCGGCGGGTTGGCGCTGCCGGAGCACTGGAAAATCTATCTTCCCGCCGTGCTGCTTTCCTTCGCCGTCATGGTTCCGGCGGTGATTACCGCCGAGCGCGGCGGGCGCTTCAAGACGGTGTTCGTCGGCGCGGTGGCGCTGCTGACGCTGGTGCAATTCGGCTTGCATTTATGGGCGGGCAGCGTCTGGATGCTCGGGTTGTGGTTGACGCTGTTCTTCGTTGCCTTCAATATTCTAGAAGCTACGCAACCGTCATGGATTTCGCGCATCGTGTCGCCGCAGATAAAAGGCACGGCGCTTGGGGTTTACAACACCTTGCAGTCGATTGGCCTGTTCGTCGGCGGCTTCGTCGGCGGCTGGCTGGCGCATCATCTCGGCGAAGCCAGCGTCGGCTACGCCTGCGCGGCGCTGGCGCTGGCGTGGCTGGTCGTCGCCGCCACGATGTCGCCTCCGGCGACGGGCGCGCGTGGAACGGACAACTGATTTAACATCGCTCACGAACCTCTTTCTGGAGAACAGCATGGCATCGGTCAACAAAGTCATCCTCATCGGCAATCTGGGCCGCGACCCCGAAACGCGCTACATGCCCAGTGGCGACGCGATCACCAACGTGACCATCGCCACCACCGAGACGTGGAAGGACAAATCCACCGGCGAGCGCCGCGAGGCTACCGAGTGGCATCGCGTGGTGTTCTTCGGCAGGCTGGCGGAAATCGCCGCGCAGTATTTGAAGAAGGGGCGGCAGGTGTACGTCGAGGGTCGTTTGCAAACGCGCAAGTGGCAGGACAAGGAAACCGGGCAGGATCGCTACAGCACCGAAATTCGCGGCGACGAAATGAAGATGCTCGGCAGCCGCGAAGGCAGCGGCGAAACCACGCGCGGCGACGACGGCGGTTGGGAGCGTCAAGCGCCGCCCGCGCCGCAAGCCGCGCCACAGACCGAAGCGCCGAAACCGTCGTCAGGTTCGGGCGGCTTCGGGAATTTCGACGACGACATTCCGTTTTGAGAGCGGCGCTGCGCGCCGGAGGTTTACGTTTGTCGGGTTGCGCCGCTGCGCGGCTTACCCAACCTACTGCAGAGCGGGATGCTTTTCGTAGGTTGGGAAAGGCCGCAGGCCGCATCCCGACATTTGTATTTCCGACGCGCTGCGCCGTAAATATGAGCGGCGCTGCGCGCCGATGTTTACGACCGTTGGACTGCGTCCAACCTACAAAAACCACCACATTTCGGCGTAGGTTGGACGCCAGTCCAACGGTTGTGCCCTCCGGCGCGAATGCGCCGCTGTTGTTTCAACGCCCCGCCAGCGCCCGCGCCATTCTTTCCAGCGCTTCGTCCAGCGTCGCCCGCGTGCAGCCGAAGTTGAGGCGCACGAAGCCCGGCGCGCCGAAGGCTCTGCCGTCCGACAGACCGACTCCCGCCGCTTCGAAAAACGCCGCCGGGTCGTCGAGTTTGGCGTCGTGGCAATCGATCCACGCCAGATAGGTGGCTTCCGGCGCAGTGGTTTTCAGCCCCGGCATGGCGGCGACCGCCTCCAGCACGCGCTTGCGGTTGGCGCGCAAATAGTCGATGAGGGCGCGCCGCCACGGTTCGCCGTGGCGATACGCGGCCTCGGCGGCGACGAAGCCGAGCACGTTGATGTCCGGCACGATGCCGCGCATGGCGCGCTCGAAGCGGGCGCGCAGGCCGGCGTCGGGAATGACGGCGATGGCGCAGTAGAGCGCCGGGATGTTCCATGTTTTCGACGGCGCCATCAGGGTGATGGTGCGGCGCGCCGTCTCAGCGTCGAGCGCGGCGATGGGAATGTGGCGCTTGTCGGCGTCGAGCACCAGTCCGCAATGGATTTCGTCGCTGCAAATCACCAAGTCGCGCTCGGCGGCCAAATCGGCGATCCAGCGCAGTTCGTCGGCGTCGAACACCCTGCCCACCGGGTTGTGCGGATTGCAGAGCATGAAAAGGCGCGTCTGCGCGTCGATGGCCGCTTCCGTGGCGGCGCGATCCCATTGCCAGCGTTCGCCGTCGCGCACCAGCGCGGCGCGCACGAGGCGGCGGTCGTTGTTGGCGGGGGCGGCGAGGAAGGGCGGGTAAATCGGCGTCGCGGTGAACACGCCGTCGTCGGCGCCACCGACGGCGCGGCAGGCGACGTTGAAGGCGCTCACCACGCCGGGCAGCCAGACCAGCCAATCGGGTTCGATGCGCCAGTCGTAATCGCGCGCCAGCGCATCGACCACCGCGTCGACGAGCGACGGCCACGGATGGGTGTAGCCGAAAATGCCGTGCGCAATGCGCTCCCGCAGCGCATCCAGCACCGGCGCGGGCGCGGCGAAATCCATATCGGCGACCCACAATGGCAATACGTTTTTTCCGTCATAGCGGCCCCATTTCAATCCGGGTAAATTCCGTCTGTCGGGTTGCCGGTCAAAATCGAAATCCATGTGAAAAAACTCCGCCGTCGAACGAGGGCGAGAGTGTAACTTGCCGGGCTACGCGATTCATAAGACGTCGAACCGTCCCTGTGACGGATTTTGACGAATGCTTAACCGCAAAAAATATAAAGCGTTGGGGGGAAGTAGAAGATGGAGGGAGTGATCTGCCATCCTGATGGCATTGCTTGCATCGATTCCGGACATGGCGGGCAGTCGCGTCAGGCTGCCGTTCATGTCGTCGTCGACCACGGTCGCGCCGCGATCATCGACACCGGCAGCAACGCCTCCGTGCCGCGCGTCATGGCGGCGCTGGCGGCCTTGGACATCGCGCCGGAAGCGGTCGATTGGGTGATTCTCACCCACATGCACCTTGCGCACGCCGGCGGCGCCGGCAGCCTGATGTGCGCCCTGCCGCGCGCGCGGGTGGTGGCGCATGCGGAGGTCGCCGGGCATCTGACCAATCCGGCGGCGTTGTGGGAGAAAGCGGTTTCCGTCTATGGCGCCGAGCAGACTTACCGGCTGTTCGGCTGGCTGACGCCGGTCGACATGCGCCGCATCGTGGCGTCGTGCAACGGCATGGAACTGCCGCTCGGCGAGCGTGCGCTCACCATCCTGAACGCGCCCGGACATGCGCGCCATCACATCGTGGTGTGGGACGAGCGCGCGCGCGCCTTCTTCACCGGCGACGCTTTCGGGGTGTCGTACCGCGAGTTCGACGTCGGCGGGCGCTCTTTCATTTTCCCGGCCACTTCTCCGAGCCAGTTCGACCCCGAAGCGATGATCGGCTCCATCGAACGCATGATGGAGCGCGAGCCGCGCCAGATGTTCCTTGCCCACTTCGGCCGCGTCGGCGGCGTCGAACGGCTGGCGAACGATCTTTGCCGGTTGATTCATGCCCATGTGGCGCTGGCGCGCGCGGCGCACGGCGAGGGCATCGTGCGCCACGTACAAATTCTTGCCGGGCTGGAGGAACTGGTGCGCGAGGAATGCGCCCGGCAGCGTTGGGCGGTGAATGCGGAAATCTCGCTCAATCTGCTGCGTCCCGACCTCGGACTCAACGCGCAGGGTTTGGGCGTGTGGCTCGACGCCGAAATGGACGCGGCGGCGTTCGAGGCGTTGGAGGACGACATGCCGATGGCAGCGGTGGCGTGAGGTAACATCGGGCCACCGTGCCTGAGCAAATTCCCGCCATCGACCCCGGCCGCCGTTTCGGCGGCATTGCGCGCCTTTACGGCGACGACGCCTTGCCGCGTCTGGCTGCCGCGCGCGTCGCGGTGGCGGGCATCGGCGGCGTCGGCTCGTGGGTGGCGGAAGCGCTGGCGCGCAGCGGCGTCGGAATGCTGCGGCTGATCGACCTCGACAACGTCGCCGAATCCAACATCAACCGGCAAATCCACGCCCTCGACGACACCCTCGGTCAAGCCAAGGTGACGGCGATGGCGGCGCGGGTGCACGGCATCAATCCGGACTGCCGCGTCGACGTCGTCGAAGATTTCCTTACCGCCGCAAACGCAGCCGAATTGCTGCGCGAGGTCGACTTGGTCATCGATGCCGTCGACGACGTGCGCGCCAAGGTGGCCATCGCCGCGCAGGGACGCGCGCAGCGGCTGCCGGTGTTGATGGCGGGCGGCGCGGGCGGCAAGCGCGACCCGCGTCGCATTCTCGTCGCCGATTTGGCGCGCGTCACGCAAGACCCGTTGTTGGCGAAAGTGCGGGCGCGCTTGCGGCGCGAGCACGGCTTTCCGCGTGGCGGCGACGGGGATTTCGGCATCGAGGCGGTGTATTCGGTCGAGCCGCTGTTGCGGCCGGAGGTCTGCGAGGGCGACGGCGCGCCGCAAGGGCTGTCGTGCGCCGGTTACGGTTCGAGCATGGCGATGACCGCCAGCGTCGGGCTGTTCCTCGCCGCGCGCGCCATCGAACGCTTGTTGCGGCCGCGACCATGAAGGCGCTCGTCCTGCTCGGTCACGGCGCGCGCGACCCGGTGTGGGCCGAAGCGCTGGAACGGGTGCGCGCCGCGCTGCTCGACGCGTGTCCGGAGGCGACGGTCGAACTGGCGTTTCTGGAATTCATGTCGCCGACTTTGAGCGAGGCCGTGGACGCGCTGGCGGCGCGGGGAGCGACGCGCGTCGACATCGTGCCGGTTTTTCTCGCCCGTGGCGGACACATGCAGCGCGATTTGCCAGTCTTGCTCGACGAATTGCGCCGCCGCCATCCGGGGTGCGAATTGCGCTTGGCGCCGGTGGCGGGCGAAGCGCCGGGCGTGATTGCCGCCATCGCCGCGCACGCCGCCGCGCAGGCGCGGCTGGACTGAAATCAGGGCGTGGCGGGCGAATCTGCGACCGGAGCCGGCGTGGGCGCGACCGGCGCGGGCGGCGGCGGTTCTGACGCGGGCGCAGGCGCAGGCGCAGGCGCGGGTGTAGGCGTGGGCGTGGGTTGGGACTTGAGCAATTCCGAAACCGGGTCGGGTTCGGCGCGCGCGGGAGATTCCTGCGTCGGCGCGGGCGCGTTCGATTCGGCGGGCGGCGTGGCGGTGGTCGGCGCACGGTTGAGGCGGGTGCGCTTGCGGGAGGATTTCGTCTCCGCACCGCTCGGCGAGCTTTCCGTTTCCGGCTTGGCGACTGCCGCCGGGGGCGTCGCGGGCGTCGTGGCGCGGCGCGCGGGTTTCGATGGCGCGGGCGACGACGGTTCGGGAGTGAGGTCGGGCACCGGCGCTTCCCTGCCGGGGCGCGGCGCGGTGGGCGGCGGCACGGCGGTGAAGCCGCGCGGCGGCGGCACGAAGGGTTCGATGACGTAGGATTTGCCGTGCTTGTCGCAGTCGGCGATGACGTTGTCGGCGTTTTCGCGGAAGCTCGCCGATTCGCGCTCCACCGGCTGGTCGTCGCCATCGAGCGCGGCGGGGTCGAGCGAGATGCCGCGCGAGTTGAACAGCATAGAGCGCGCCGAGTAAAAATCGCGCGCCGCCGCTTTCGGGTCGCCGCCGTTCCAGCGGTAGATGATTTTGCCTTCGCGCCAGTAGACCACCACTTCCTTGCGGTTGCCCGCAGCGGCGGTTTTGTTGGCGCCGCGCCGGTCGCGCGGGATTTCGTAGCCCACGGCACAGAAATGGTTGGTGCTCTTGAAGCTGTTGTCCATGCGGCCGACGATCAGATTCTTCAGTTCGAGCGGCAAGGTGGTGAAGACGTATTCGTTCTCGAAATCGAAATGCCCCACCGGATAGGGCGGGCGGAAGATGAGATTGGAGAAATCTTCCTTCGTCGGCGCGATTTCGGCGTCGACGGGCATGGCTTCTACCGTGCCGTCGGCGGCGATGACAGGCTCCGCCGTTTCCTGCGCCTGCCGGTGCAGGACGAAGGAAATCAGGAACAAGAGGGCGAAAATCGAAAGAAGTCTCATGGAAGTCCGAATGGCCGATTCCGTGCGGCGCGCCTTCCGGCACGAAACGAAGTCATTCTAGCCACGGACGCTAATCGAATCCAATTCTTGCGACCTCCGGTCGTTCCGTCGTGGCGGGGAAGGCGACGTAGCGGCCTTCGTGTGATAATCCTTCTTTTCATCCATGAAATGCCCAACATGGCCGCTTCCGTTCCTCTGCCCGATTTTTCCGCCGGTCGCCTCATCGTCGCCGGCGACGTGATGCTCGACCGTTACTGGTATGGCGCCACTCATCGCATTTCGCCGGAAGCGCCGGTGCCGGTGGTCAAGGTGGAGGAGGACGAGTTTCGCGTCGGCGGCGCCGGCAACGTGGCGCTGAACGCGGCCTCGCTCGGCGTCGTCACTTGGCTGGTCGGGCTGGTGGGGCAGGACGAGGCGGCGCGGCTGCTGTTCGAGAAGCTCTCGGTCGGCGGCGTGCATTGCGGGCTGGTCGACGTGCCGGGGCATCCGACCATCACCAAGCTGCGTGTGGTGAGTCGCCACCAGCAGTTGATTCGGCTCGATTTCGAGAACGATTTCGCCCGCGTCGACTCGGCGGGCATCCAGCACGGTTTCTCGACCCTGCTCGAAGGCGCGGGAGCGGTGGTGCTCTCGGACTACGGCAAGGGCACGCTCGCCAAGGTCGGGGCGCTCATCGACGCGGCGCGCGGGCAGGGCTTGTCGGTGGTGGTCGACCCCAAGGGCGCGGATTTCAAGCGTTATCGCAACGCTTCGGTGATTACGCCGAACCTGAGCGAGTTCGAGGCCGTGGTCGGTCATTGCCCGGACGAGCGCACTCTGCGCCAGCGAGGCGAAAACCTGCGCGACCAACTGGGGCTGGAGGCGCTGCTGATTACGCGCTCCGAGCGCGGCATGACCTTGCTGCAGCAGGGCGAGCCGGCGCTCGATTTGCCGACGCGGGCGCGCGACGTGTACGACGTCACCGGCGCCGGCGACACGGTGGTGGCGCTGCTCGGCGCTTGCCTCGCCTGCGGGCTGGATTTGCCGCACGCGACCAAACTCGCCAACGTCGCCGCCGGGGTCGTGGTCGGCAAGCTCGGCACCGCCACCGTGAGCCGCGCCGAGTTGGTGGCCGCCTTGAAGCAAGCGAAATGAACAGAACCGAACGCAAGGGGAGCGAACCATGATTATCGTCACCGGCGGCGCCGGTTTCATCGGCAGCAACATCGTGCAGGGGCTGAACGCGCGCGGCATCACCGACATTCTCGTGGTCGACGACCTCAGCGACGGCCACAAGTGCCTGAATCTGGCCGACGCCGACATCCGCGACTATCTCGACAAGGACGACTTCCTCGCCCGCCTCGACAAGGGCGACGGTTTCGGCATGGTGGAGGCGGTGTTCCACGAGGGCGCCTGTTCCTCCACTACCGAGTGGGATGGGCGCTTCGTGATGAAGGTGAATTTCGAATACTCGAAGGCGCTGCTGGCGTGGTGTGTGGCGCGCAAAACCCCGTTCATCTACGCCTCCTCGGCCGCGGTCTACGGCATGGGGCCGACTTTCCGCGAATCGCGCGAGTTCGAGCGCCCGCTCAACATGTACGCCTATTCCAAATTCCTGTTCGATTGCCACCTGCGCGCGCGCTGGCGCGGCATCGATTCGCAGGTCGTCGGGCTGCGCTATTTCAACGTCTACGGCCCGCGCGAGCAGCACAAGGGGTCGATGGCGAGCGTCGCCTTCCATTTCGACGGTCAGTTGCACGACGCCGGGCGGCTGCGGCTGTTCGAGGGTTCCGACGGTTACGGGCCGGGCGAGCAGCGGCGCGATTTCGTCTACGTCGACGACGTGGTGGCGGTTAATTTATGGCTGCTCGACCACCCCGACGTGTCGGGCATCTTCAACGTCGGCACCGGGCGGGCGCAGAGCTTCAACGAAGTGGCGCGCGCTGCCATCGACTGGTGGCGCGAGGCCAACGACGAGCCGAACTCCGGCGGCATCGACTACATTCCCTTCCCCGATTCCCTCAAGGGGCGCTACCAGAGCTTCACCGAAGCCGATTTGTCCGCCCTGCGCGCGGCGGGCTGCGAGCACGCTTTCGTCGACGTCGCCACCGGCGTCAAGCGTTATCTCGACTGGCTGCACCGCGCCTGACCCGCCGCGACGATGCGCAAGATACTGGTGGTGGGGCCGTCGTGGGTCGGCGACATGGTGATGGCGCAGAGCCTGTTCATGAGTCTGAAACAGGCCGGCGACTGCGACATCGACGTGCTGGCGCCGGCGTGGTCGCTGCCGATTCTCGCCCGTATGCCGCAAGTGCGGCGCGGGGTGACGATGCCGCTCGGTCACGGGCAATTCGGCTTGGGCGCGCGCTGGCGTCTGGGGCGCGAACTGGCGCGTGAGGGCTACGACCAAGCCATCGTGTTGCCGGGTTCGTTCAAGTCGGCGCTCGCGCCTTTCTTCGCCGGCATCGCGCAGCGCACCGGCTTTCGCGGCGAGATGCGCTACGGCCTGTTGAACGACATGCGCCCGCTCGACCGCGCCCTGTTGCCGATGACCGTGCAACGCTTCGTCGCCCTCGGCCAACCCCCCGGCGCGCTCGCGGCGCCGCCCGCGTTTCCGGTTCCCCGGCTGGTGGCCGACGCGGCGAATCGCGGCACGCTCATCGAGCGTTTCGGACTGGACGCGGCGCGCCCCGCCATCGCCTTCATGCCCGGCGCCGAATACGGCCCCGCCAAGCAATGGCCGCATTTCGCGGCGCTGGCGCGCGAACTGACCGGACAGGGTTTTCAGATTTGGGTGCTCGGCTCGAAGAAGGACGGCGAAGCGGCGCGCCCCATCGCCGCCGTCGACGCCGCCGTGCACGATTTGACCGGGCGCACCGAACTGGGCGACGCGGTGGATTTGCTGTCGCTCGCGCGCGCCGCAGTCACCAACGATTCGGGGCTCATGCACGTCGCCGCCGCGCTCGATTTGCCGCTGGCGGCGATTTTCGGTTCCTCCAGCCCGGAGCACACGCCGCCGCTCGCCAGTCGCGTCGCCATCGAAACATTGCGGCTCGATTGCGCGCCGTGCTTCGAGCGCGTCTGCCCGCTCGGCCACACGCGCTGCCTGGTCGACCTCGCCCCGGAGCGCGTGCTGGCGGCGCTTACGCACTTGCTGGATGCGGAGGGCTGAGGCGATGCGCGTGCTCGTCGTCAAAACCTCGTCGTTGGGCGATGTCATTCACACCCTGCCCGCCGTCACCGACGCGGCGCGCGCCGTGCCCGGCATCCGTTTCGATTGGGTGGTGGAAGAAGCCTTCGCGGAGATTCCCGCTTGGCACCCCGCGGTGGACAAGGTGATTCCCGTGGCGCTGCGGCGCTGGCGGCGCAACCCGTTCGCCGCCGCGACCCGCGCCGAGTGGCGGGCGTATCGCGCCGCCGTCGGCGCGACCGCTTACGACCTGATAATCGACGCGCAGGGTTTGCTGAAAAGCGCCTTCCTCGCCCGGCAGGCGCATGGGCCGTTGCACGGGCTGGATAGGCATTCGGCGCGCGAACCGCTGGCGAGCTTCGCCTACGAGCATCGCCATGCGGTGCCGTGGGGACGCCATGCGGTGCGGCGCGTGCGCGAACTGTTCGCGGCGGCGCTCGGCTACAAGCTGCCGTCCAAAGCCGGCGGCGAGGACGATGGCGCCGCGCGCGCCAACGCTGCGACTTACGGGTTGGAGCGCGCCCGCATTCTCGACCGTGCCGTGGAGACGACCAGCGACAGTCCGCCGCGTCTGGTTTTCCTGCACGGCACGACTTGGCCGACCAAGCACTGGCCTGAGCCGTACTGGCGCGAACTCGCCGTGCTCGCCAGCACCGCCGGTTGGCAAATTCTCATTCCGTGGGGCAACGACGTCGAGCGCAAGCGCGCCACGCGCATTGCCGCCGGGTTGCCTGCCGTGCATGTGCTGCCGAAGCTGCCGTTGTCGGGGCTTGCCGCGACGATTGCCGCCGCCACCGGTTGCGTCGCCGTCGACACCGGGCTTGGGCATCTCGCCGCCGCGCTCGACGTGCCGACGTTGTCGCTGTTCGGCCCCACCAATCCGGCGTTCACCGGCGCGTGGGGGCGGCGACAATATCGTCTCGCCAGCGACAAGTCCTGCGCGCCATGTCTGAAAAAACAATGCCCGCGCAAGGATTCCGCGCGCGGGAAGGCCGCCGTGCAACCGCCCTGTTTTTCCCGCCTGTCGCCGGCGCGGGTGTGGCGGGCGTTCGTCGCGCGCGTGGCGGCGAATCGTTAAACTGCGGCAATGAAACTTTGCTTCTGCCTTTATAAATACTTTCCTTTCGGCGGCATGCAGCGCAATTTCTTGCGTATCGCGCTTGCCTGTCAGGCGAGAGGCCATTCGATCAGAATTTACACGCTGGCGTGGCAAGGCGAGACGCCGGAGGGGTTCGAGGTCGTGATCGTGCCTGTGCGGGCGTGGACGAGTCCGCGCCGCTATCGCAAATTCAGTGCTTGGGTAGCGGATGATTTGGCGCGGCGCCCCGTCGACCGTGTCGTCGGTTTCAACAAGATGCCCGGTTTGGACGTGTATTACGCTGGCGACCCGTGTTTCGAGGAGAAGGCGCGCACGCTGAGAAGGCCGCTTTATCGTTGCGGCGGTCGCTATCGTCATTTTTCCGCTTACGAACGCGCGGTGTTCGCGCCGGAGAGCAAAACGAAAATCCTGATGATGTCCGACGTGCAACGGCCGTTTTTCGAACGTCACTATGGAACGCCTCCGGAACGGTTCTACATGCTGCCGCCCGGCATTGCGCCGGATCGCCGCGCGCCGCCGGATGCGCCTGCCATCCGCGCCACGCTGCGCGCCGAGTTTGGGGTGGCCGAAAGCGATTTGTTGCTTTTGCAGCTTGGTTCCGGCTTCAAAATCAAAGGGCTGGATCGCACGCTCAAGGCATTGGCTTCCTTGCCTGAAGCACTGCTTCGCCGCGCGCGGCTCATTGTCGTCGGCGCCGACGATCCACGGCCGTTCCTGTTGCAGATCAAGACGCTCGGACTGGGTAAGAAAGTCGATTTTCTCGGTGGTCGTGGCGACGTTTCGCGATTTTTGCTTGGCGCCGATTTGCTCGTTCATCCCGCCTACAACGAAAACACCGGCTCCGTCCTTCTAGAGGCGCTGACCGCCGGATTGCCGGTGCTGACGACCGCTATTTGCGGCTATGCGCACTACGTTGCCGATGCCGATGCCGGGCGGTTGATCGCGTTGCCCTTCGAGCAGGAGGCGCTCGACAGGGCGCTGGCCGAGATGCTTGCCGACGACGGAGCGCGGGCGCGCTGGTCGAAAAACGCGCTCGCCTTCGCCGACCGCGCCGACATCTACAGCCTGCACGATCGCGCCGTCGACGTCATTCTCGCTGCCGCGTCCGTGCCTTCGGAGCCAACATGAACGAGGTCGTCCTGCGTCCGCCGTTCGACCGCCTGTGGGCCGGGCGCGATCCGTTCGCCGAGGTCGAAGCGTTGCAGGGCAAGGTGTTTCGCGCTCTGGCGGCGCGGCGCACCTTCCGGTTCGAGGTCGAAGGGCGTGGCTACTTCGTCAAAATCCACCACGGCGTCGGCTGGCGCGAGATTTTCAAAAACTTGCTCACTCTGCGCTTGCCGGTGTTGGGCGCCGAGAACGAATATCGCGCCGTCGAACGGCTGGCCGAACTCGGCGTCGACAGTATGCGCATGGTCGCTTACGGTATGCGCGGCTGCAATCCGGCGCGGCGGCATTCGTTCATCGTCACCGAGGAACTCGCGCCTACCGTCAGTCTGGAGGACTATTGCCGCGACTGGCCGCGAAATCCGCCCGACCCGCGGCTCAAGCGCGCCCTCATCGCCCGCGTGGCGTGGATGGCGCGCACCCTGCACGGCGCGGGCATCAACCACCGCGATTTCTACATCTGCCACTTTTTGTTGCACACCGAGCCGTCGCCGAAGCCGGAAGCGTTGCGCCTGTCGCTGATCGACCTGCATCGGGCGCAGTTTCATCCCCACGGCTTGCCGACGCGCTGGCGCAACAAGGATCTGGCCTCGCTTTATTTTTCGGTGCTGGAAATCGGTTTGACCCGCCGCGATTTGCTGCGCTTCGTGCGTCTGTACTTCGACGCGCC
>JAISSY010000010.1 GCA_031272995.1 Azoarcus sp. | reverse complement strand
ACCACGGCGCTCAATCTCGCGCCGGAATCCTTCCTGCCGCGCGCGCCGCTGGCGCCGCTCGCCGGGCGGCATCTGTGCGTGCGCGTCACCGACGCCGGGCTGAAACTCGATTTCACCTTCACGAGCAGCGGTCGTTTCATGCCCTGCCGCGAGGACACGCCCGCCGACCTCGTCATCTCCGCCGCGATGCGCGATTTCATCGCCCTCGCCCGCCGCGAGGAGGACGCCGACACGCTGTTCTTCGGTCGTCGCCTGCAAATGGAAGGCGACACCAGCCTCGGCGTGCTGGTCAAGAACGCGCTTGCCGCCACCGACTGGAACGCGCTGCGCCGTTCGACGTAAACGCCGCATTCACCGGTAAAAATTCCATTCGCCCTTCATCCGCCGCCGGTCGCCGTGCGTATGCAAATTTCGTTCGACCGCGAACAAGTTCATACCATTGTCACCTTCCAATGCGTATTTTCACTCACGATAAGTGACATACAGAAATCGTCGGCAAAGGGGGAAACAGACATGTTGCAATCTCTGAAGGTCGTACACAAGATTCTTCTGATCGCCGCGCTGGCCCTGCTCGGCATGGCGGCCATCTTCATCGCCGGACAATACGGCATGCGGCAATCGGTCAAGGCATTGAACGACGTCTACAAGGATCGTGTCGTGCCGCTGCGGGACATCAAGGAAATCGCCGATCTTTATGCCGTAGACATCGTCGACCTTTCGCACAAGGCGCGCAACGGCAACATCGAATTCGACGCGGCGCGCCAGCGTATCGAACAGGCGGAAAGAAAAATCGACGCTATCTGGAGCGAATACCTCAAGACCGAGCTGGTGCCGGAGGAGAAAAAGCTGGTCGATGAAATCAAAACTCTGCGCGAAAGCCGCGTCGCGCCCATCGCCCGCCTGAAGAACATCCTCGCCGCGCGCGACATGGAGGCGCTGGCGGAATACACCCGCAAGGAGCTTTATCCCACCATCGAGCCTTTGTCGGACAAATTCTCCGAACTCATCGAATTGCAACTGGACGTGGCGAAGCGCGAATACGAAAACAGCGTGAGCAGCGAAAAAACGATTTCCATCGTCAACATCTTCTGTATCGTCATCGCGCCGCTTTTGTCCATCGGACTGGCTCTGTACATCGCGCGTCAGATCAACCACGAGTTGGGCGGCGAACCTGCGGAAGCGGCCAGACTGGTTACGCGCATCGCCAAGGGCGAGCTGGACGAACGCATCGCCCTGCGACCCGGCGACGAAACCAGCATGCTGGCGGCGATGGAAAGGATGCGCACCAGCCTGCACGACATCATCACGCGAATCCGCGCCAGCGCCGAACAGATGGATACGGACGCGCAAGCCATGTCCGAGAACGGCGGCAAGGTGATGGAGGCGGTCAACGTGCAGAATCAGGCGACCTCGGCCATCGCCGCCGCGGTGGAGCAGATGTCGGTCAACGTCGGCCAGATTTCGGAGAGCGCCGTCGAAGCCAGCCGCTTTTCGCGCGAGTCGAGCCAAACCGTCGATCAGGGAATCGACGTGGTCGAGCATTCGGTCGCGGGCATGAACGACATCATGTCGGTCACCGAAAACACGGAACAACTCATCCAATCGCTGGCCAACGAATCCTCCGAAATCGGCAAGATCATCAACGTCATCAAGACCGTCGCCGACCAGACCAACCTGCTGGCGCTGAACGCCGCAATCGAAGCCGCGCGCGCGGGCGAAGCCGGACGCGGTTTCGCGGTGGTGGCCGACGAAGTGCGCAAACTCGCCGAGCGCACGACGGCGTCGACGTCCGAAATCGTCGACATGGTGGAAAAAATCCGCTCCGGCACGGAAAGCACGCTATCCAGCACGGAAGCGAGCCATCGACAGGTCGCGGAGGGCGTCGAACTGGCCAACGGCACCGGCACGTCGATGCGCGCGGTCAAGAACAAAATCGAGGAGACGCTCGCGGCGGTCGACAACATCACCGCGGCGCTCGCCGAACAAAGCTCCGCCAGCCAGCAGGTCGGACGCGACATCGAGCGTATCGCCCAGATGACCGACGAGAACGCGACCTCGGTCGGTCAATTGAACGAAAACGTCTCGCACATCAAGAATTTGTCCGCCGATCTCACCGGGCTGGTGCGACATTTCCACCTGTAGCCAGTTCGGCGGCGAAACGTTCCGGCGTCACGATGCGAAAGCGCTCGCGCAGCAGGCGATGGCGGTTCAGGCGCAGCAGCGCCTTGTCGCGCGTGAGCAGGTGACTGGCGCCGACGTCGCGGGCGATTTCGAGGAATTTCTGGTCGTCGCGGTCGCTGCACGACGGCAACTCGTATGCGCCGACGCTCGCTGGCGCGGGACAGGCTGTGAGTCTGGCGCGGTAGTCGGCCAGAAATCGCGCCCTCGCCGCGGCATCGAGGCCGAAGCGGTCGCGGGCGAGCACGTCGTCGAGTTCGGCCAGCGCGTCCTCGCGGCTCGCCAGCGTCGCGCCGCCAGCGGCGACGACTTCGGCGAGCGCGGCGAGCGCCGGGTCGGCGAAGTGCCACAGCGCCAGCACCGTGTTGGTATCGAGGACGAGACGAAAAAACGGCGCGGCGGCGCTCATCGCGCCACCACGCCGTCTTGCGGGTTTCGTTCCAATTACAGGCGGAACTTCACGAACGAACCCGGCGCGTCTTCCAGCGGCTTCAGCTTGCCCTTGGCCGGGTTGCGGGCGTCGACTTCTTCCTTGCCGAAGCCGGTGATCCAATCCTGCCAATCGACCCACCACGAGCCTTCGTGCTCCTTGGCGCCGGCCAGCCATTCGTCGGCGGTCTTGGGCAGTTTGGCGGCGGGGTTTTGCCAGTAGCCGTACTTCTTGGCGGCGGGCGGATTGACCACCCCGGCGATGTGGCCGGAGCCGCCGAGCGTGAAGCGCACCGGCGCGGTGAGACGCGCCGCGCCCATGTAGGTGCTCTTCCACGGCGCGATGTGATCTTCCTTGGTGGAGATGAAGAAGCACGGCACCTTGATCTTGGTGATGTCGATGGGCACGCCTTCGATTTCGATGCCGCCCGGCTCGATGAGCTTGTTCTCCATGTACATCTTGCGCAGGTAGAAGCTGTGCATCTTGGCAGGCAGACGGGTGGAGTCCGAATTCCAGTAGAGCAAATCGAACGGGAACGGATCCTTGCCCATCAGGTAGTTGTTGACCACGAACGACCAGATGAGATCGTTGGATTTCAGCATGTTGAAGGTGCCCGACATCTCGGAGCCTTCGAGGAAGCCGCGCTTGGCCATCTTCTTTTCGAGGTTGCTCACCTGACCTTCGTCGATGAACACGCCCAGTTCGCCCGGCTCGGAGAAGTCGATGAGCGAGGTGAAGAAGGTGGCGGTGGCGATGCGGTTTTCTTTCTTCGCCGCGAGATAGGCGAGCGTGGTGGCAAGCAGCGTGCCGCCCAGACAGTAGCCGACGGCGTCGACTTCTTTCTCGCCGGTCTGCTTTTCGATGGCGTCGAGCGCGGCGAACACGCCTTCGATCATGTAAGAGGCGAAAGTCTTTTCAGCCAGCTTCTCGTCGGGATTGACCCACGAGATCATGAACACGGTATGACCCTGATCGACCGCCCACTTGACGAAGGAATTCTTCTCGCGCAGGTCGAGGATATAGAACTTGTTGATCCACGGCGGCACGATCATCAGCGGACGCTTCAACACCTTGGCGGTGCTCGGCGAATACTGGATCAACTGCATCATGTCGGTCTGGAAGATCACCTTGCCCGGCGAGACGGCGACGTTCTTGCCCAACTCGAAGGCGGAGGTATCGACCATCTTCACCTTGAGGCTGCCGTTGCCGTCCTCGATGTCGCGCAGCAGGTTGTCCAGCCCCTTGAGCAGGTTTTGCCCGTTGGTGCGCACCGTTTCGCGGAACACTTCCGGATTGGTGAGCGCGAAGTTCGACGGCGCGAAAGCGTCGATGTATTGGCGCGTGTAGAAATCGACTTTCTTCGCGGTCTGCGCGTCCAACCCCTCGACGCTGTTCACGGTGTCGTGAACGTGGCGCGCCATGATCAGGTACGACTGCTTGACGAAGTCGAACATGAACTGTTCCTGCCACTGGTCGTCGCGGAAGCGTTTGTCGCCGCGCGCCGGTTCCGCCACCGGGGCGGCCTGCATGCCGGCGAAGCGCAGCATCGACTGCTGCCACAGGCTGAAGTAATCCCACACCAGACTCATTTGCGACTGCACGAGCTTGTACGGGTTGGAAAGCAGACGCGCCATCATGTCCATGAACGCTTGCGCGATGCCCAGTTCGTCGGAGGGCGCCTGAATGCCTTTCTGGAACTGGCGTTGGACGTGCTCGCTGATCAGGGTCGAAGCGCGGCGCGCAATCTCGGCATAGGTCTGCACGACTTCTTCGGGATTGGGGATTTCTGGTGCAAGTTGTTCCTGAGGGATGCTCATGTTGTTTCAGCTCCTGATTGGTATATGGAACGAAATACTAGGGGTTGGAAACCGTAAAGTCCTGCGACTGCCTCCTTTCCCGACCGCGCGCGACGTGTACGAGCCGGGTCTTTCATTTGGGGCGCGCGCCGCTCAGGCGCCGGCCAGACGAGTGAAGGCTTCCACCACGGCGGGGGGAGCCTGCACGAGTTCGATCAGCACGCCTTCGGCGCCGATGGGGAATTCGTCGTTGCCTTTCGGGTGCAAAAAGGTGATGTCGTACCCCGCTGCGCCCTTGCGGATGCCGCCGGGGGCGAAGCGCACGCCCTGCGCGCTCAACCATTCGACGGCGTGCGGCAGGTCGTCGATCCACAGCCCGACATGATTGAGCGGCGTGGTGTGAACGGCGGGTTTTTTGTCGGGGTCGACCGGCTGCATCAGATCGACTTCGACTTTGAACGGGCCGGCGCCCATGGCGCAGATGTCTTCGTTGACGTTCTCGCGTTCGGAGACGAAGTTCCCGGTGACTTCCAGACCGAGCATGTCGACCCAGAGTTTGCTCAGTTTTTCTTTGCTAGGGCCGCCGATGGCGATTTGCTGGACGCCGAGAACCTTGAACGGGCGCTGAGCCATGTAGCTACTCTCCTGTAAGGCTGAAACAGAAAGTGGCTATTCTAGCGCCCGTCGGCGGCAGACGCAGGAAATCGGCGCAAAAAAACACCCTGCCGACCGGGGCAATCTCCGGTCAACAGGGGTTTTACGATGGTTCGGTCGGCGGCGCGCTTACTTGCCAGCGGCCGCTTTTTTCTTGGCGGCGGCGGGCTTCGCTTCCTTGCCGGCACAGCAGGGGGCGGGCGGCTTCGCGGCTTCCTTCGCCGCGCCGTCAGCGCCCATCACGCCCCACGGCCACAGGAACGGATTGGGCTTGTCGGCCTCGGGGGCATCCGGCGCGGCTTTCTTCTCGTGCACCTGTCCCATCGCCTGTACGGCGGCTATGGCGGCGCGCTGCACGTCCAGCCCCTGAATGGTCATTTGCAGCATGTTGAGGTTCATCTTCAGCCAGCCCTCAACCGCACGCATGTCGCCAATTCGCTTGTCGAGTTCATTGACGTCGAGCGTCGGCGTCATCATGCCGGGAAGCGAGAAGCCCATCCGGCCCCACATTCCACGCACGAATTCGAGCGGATCGCTAGCCGCAGTGTCTGTCGTCATTGGTTGTCCCTCCTCTGGTGTTGTATGGCCATCTTAACCCATGCGGGAAAGGCTGGCGCATTCTTCTGCGGTTGCCGGAAAAAATACGCTCCCCCGGCGTCAGCCGGCGCGATGCAGGCGTAGCGGTATTTCGGCGGCGGGCAGTCGTCCGGCGGGGACGGCCATCTCCGGCGCATCGGCATCGCCCTCGTCCTCATCGTGATCGACGTCGATTTCCATCACGTCCAGCACCTCGCGCGCCAGCGCGCGGCAGCCGCGATTGAGCGGACTCGGCATTTGTTCCGGCACCTGTTTTTGCAGCAACAGTTTGGACGACGACAGCGCCACGACCGGCTTCAGGATGCGATGACGAAAGTCGCCCATCAGCCGCGCCACGTTGCGGTCGGCGGCGTCGCGCTGCCACGGATTGCCCGGCCACTGCGCCGGCACCGCGTAAGCGCGCGGGAACATGTCGAGGTCGCGCACGACGGTGCGAATGTCCTCATGCGAATCGCGGAACGGCAAGAGCACGATGTCGGCGAGCGCGTAGAGCTTGCGATCCATGTCGGTGCGGTTGCCGGCGCCATCGACGACGCCGATCCAGTCGTCGAGCGAGCGCAATTTGTCGATGACCTTGGTGAGCGCGTCGGCGTTACGGGCGTCGGCGGTGATGTAGCGTCGCCCGTTGGGAGAAAGCGGTTCGCGCGAAACGTCGGTCAAGATGCAGGCGGCGCGATGCCCAAGCAACCCCAACCCCTGACACAGCATGTGTGAGAGCGTCGTCTTGCCGGTGCCGCCCTTGTTGCCGAGCACGCAAATGATCTTGGCCATGGTTCTATCCTGGATGAGGACGGAGAAAACCGTCTGGCGTATTGTCCCCCGCACCCCATGCCCTCAGCCGCGAAAAAACGCCGGTTCGCCTGTTCAATTCAGCGTTTGAACGCTTGAATCCAACGCTGCCGTCTGCTCTGTCACAGTGCCAGACCGTACATCCATGCATATCGTCCATATGGATGGTTGACATCGCTAAAGCCGGTCTGTATAGTCGTGCATATGGTCGATATGCATCAGGAGGCAAGCACCATGGTCAAGAAATTGAAAACCGCGCAAGACAAAGGTGTACCAAACAAAGGGTTCACCCCCCCATTTTCGTTGGAATCCTTTCGCGAGGACATCGTATTGGTCTTTGTTCACTACGTCCGGGTTGGCTCATGGGTCAGCGACTGGATGGAGAGCGAACAAAACCACTGGGCAATCCCAGTCTCAAGTGACGAAAGCCCGCACGACATCGCCAACCCGGAATTATTTGCATCAGATTTAGGCTTCAATTATGAACGCATTCGTAAAACCAGTTTTGCAAAGTATTTGATACACCTCTACAACTTCGCCTACTTCGGAAATTCGGATGCGGATTGCGAAGATATATTGGACGCAGGTAGTGGAAGCGACTACACATGGATTACTGCGCTTATCTCCGATGTCCCCGAAAGTGCGATGACCTGCGAATTCGATAGTTTCGGATTTGAGGATGCTTACCTACCTGCCAAGCATTGTCTTCAAGTCGCTGAAACAGCACAAGCTCGTGTAACACTTGAGGGGGGAGAACCATTCTTTTATTTTCAGGGCGATGAGGGCTTCTTGGAGGAGGGGTTTCTGACTATCCGCCAGATGTCCCTGCTCGCAGGAATGGAGGAAATGAGCATTCGTGCTGCTGCCAATCCGAAGCGCTCAAACCCGCTTAAAACACAAAAGACAGAACAAGGTACCCGCATCAAAGTACAAGACGCCAAGGAATGGCTACAAAGCAAGGGGCGATATGTACCGATCACACGATATTGGAGTGAGGGAGATATTGACCTTACCAAATCCAAATTCTCGTATTTGTCGGATCTCGATTACGCCCTGCGCCGTCGGGTTCAAATGATCGAGAACAAAAGCAATGCTGCACTCGAAGATCAACTCAAAAGTATTGGTGTCGTTTCGGTGGACGATATAGGTGAATTCATCACAAAACTCGACCCGGACGATCCAGCCAAAACTGAATCATTGGCAACGGTTGCAAAACTGCTCGAACTTCCTCCCCGGTTGCTCTATCTGCGTGCCAAGGAAGCCGAGGCCAAACAAACGCTGAAAGACGTCGAACGCGCCTTGCGCGATCTCGACCAAGCTTCTTGAATCGCTACGGGAGAACGACATGAACACGAGTCAACACGCCACCGTTCGCCTTCAGCAAAGAGGCATCTCCCCTCTTGTCGTGGATTTGCTCCGGGATTTCGGCAAGAGCGTGCCAGCCGGCGATGGCGCATCGAAACTGTTTTTCGACAAAGCCGCCAGAAAAAAACTCAAGGCATACGCCGGCTCCATTGCACGATTTTTGGAGGAACACCTGAATGTTTACGCCGTGGTCGCCGCCGACGACAGGTTGATCACGGTTGGCCATCTCTATGAAAGAGTTCGCCGACATTGAAAGTTGTCGTCTTAACCAATCATCTCAAGGATTCAAACAAGCAACATGGACAAGCATCTTTTCCGCAAATTCGCACCCGTCATCCGCTCACTGAGCGCCAAAGAACTCGATGGGGCCGCTTCGCTTTACGACAAACTCACGATTGCCGAAGATCAGGGGATACGCGTTTGTTACGCCCCGTTTGAATACATCAACGAAAGCGCACGAGTGGTCATCGCGGGCATCACCCCCGGACATACCCAAATGCTCAACGCCCTGAAAGAAGTGCGTCGACAACTCGACCGCAATACTCCGGAAGACAAGGCGCTCAAAGCAGCCAAAGACACCGGCGCATTCAGTGGCTCGATGCGTCCCAACCTGACGAGTCTGCTCGACTCGATTGGCATTCAACGCTGGCTAGGTATCCGCAGTTGCGATGAGCTTTTCGGAAACTCTGCACATCTCGTGCAAACGACGTCCGTTCTGCGTTACCCGGTTTTCGTCGGCGACAAGAAGAACTACGCCGGAACGCCGAACATGATTCGCCACCCTCTGCTGCGCGACCAACTGACCGCCCATTTCGCCGCAGAAGCCGCTGCCTTGCCCGACGCCGTATTCGTGCCACTGGGCGACAAGGTTGCGGAAGCGCTGTTCTTTCTGGCTGAAAAAGGTTCGATCAAACGGGAACGCATTCTCGACGGGTTGCCTCATCCGTCGGGAGCCAACGCCGAGCGCATCGCCTACTTCCTTGGCCGCAAGGAACGCAGCGCGCTGTCGTCAAAAACCAGTCCCGACAAGATCGACGGCGCCAAAGAAAAATTGCTGCGCCGCGTTCGCGCCCTGTCCTGATTTCGCCAAGTAAAAAGCCCGCTCTCGTCATGAGAGCGGGCTTTTGCATAGATTAGCCTGACGATGACCTACTTTCACGAGCGAGGTGCTCACTATCATCGGCGCGGCCCCGTTTCACGGTCCTGTTCGGGATGGGAAGGGGTGGGCCCAGGGCGCTTTCGTCAT
>JAISSY010000187.1 GCA_031272995.1 Azoarcus sp. | reverse complement strand
GGCTTCCCGCTCGCCGGCGACGACAAATACGGCGATTTCGCGCTCAACAAGAAACTCGAAGGCATGGGCCTGCGCCGCATGTTCCTGCATTCGGCCAAACTCGCCTTCGCGCATCCGCTCGGCGGGCAACGGTTGGAGTTGGTGTCGGCGTTGCCTGGGGAATTGCAGAATTTCGTCGACGCGCTCGATTCGGCGGGCGGATGATATCCGCCCCTACGCGGGGCACGGGACCACGTTTATATGAACACGAATTTCGACCTCATCGTTTTCGACTGGGACGGCACCCTGATGGATTCCGCCGCCTCCATCGCCCGCGCCATCCAGCTTGCCTGCGCCGACCTCGGGCTGCCGGTGCCCGACGACGCCCGCGCCCGTCACGTCATCGGACTCGGTTTAATCGAGGCGTTGCAATACGCCGCTCCTGACCTGCCGCAAAGCGACTACCCGAAGCTCTCCGAGCGTTACCGCCACCATTTTTTCGCCACTGTCGACAGCCTCGTGCTTTTCCCCGGCACGCGCGAGTTGCTCGACTGGCTCGCCGCGCAGGGTCGTCTGCTCGCCGTCGCCACCGGCAAAAGCCGCCTCGGACTCGACCATTCGCTGGCGCAATCCCGTCTCGGCGCGGTTTTCCACGCCACCCGCTGCGCCGACGAATGCTTCTCCAAACCGCACCCGGCGATGCTTGAAGAACTGATGGCCGAATTGGCCGTGTCGCCCGAAAAAACGCTGATGATTGGCGACACCACCCACGATTTGAAAATGGCGAAGAATGCCGGGGTAGCGGGGTTGGGTGTCGGATTCGGCGCGCATCCCGTCGAATACCTGCGCGCCGAGGAACCGCTCGCGGTCGTGGATACGCCGCAGGAATTGGCGGCGTGGTTGAGGGCGAACGTTTAGAAGTAAAGGAGCCGCAATGCCCATTACCTTCATCTCCGTCACCGACGACAATGGCGCCATCGTCGCCCCCGAATGGCTGCCGCGTGCCGAAGCCGTGCATCGGCAATTGCGCGACAAGTTGCCGCCGGGGTTCGACGCTTATTGTCGGATTCTGCAACCCGTTTTCGCCAACGGCGCCCACATGACGCTGGCGGTCGAGGGCGAGACGGTCAAAGGGGTGGCGATTTGGCGCATCGTCGAGAACACCTACGAAGGGCGGCGGCTATATGTGGACGACCTCGTGACCGACGCCGCCTGCCGCTCGCAAGGCGTCGGCAAAAGCCTGCTCGCATGGCTGGAACGTGAAGCGCGTGCGCGGTTATGCGCAGTGTTGGCGCTCGATTCCGGCACCCAACGCCAACGCGCGCACCGCTTTTATTTCCGCGAAGGGTTTTTTGTGCCGAGTTTTTGTTTTCGCAAGGAATTGCATTAAGCCAGCGCCGGAAACAGTGCGGTCGATTGGCTGCGGCTCAAATCCCTGTTTGCGCGCTGATTTTTCTTGCGCATCGCACCCCTGAGCGCACCGCCGCTTCCAGCGTGGCGGGGTATTCCCCATCGACGTAGTCACCGGCCAACCACAGGCCGGGCAGGGGGGTGACCGCGCCCGGATAGCCGTTGCCGGGGCGGCTGGCGACGGTGGCGCGTTTTTCGACGATGACTTGCGACCATTCCGGCTTGGGCAGCGGATGATCGAGTTCGCGTTCCAGTTGCGCGACGACCGTGGCGACGAGCGCTTCGGGGTCGGCGGCGGCATGGGCGCTGACGACGGCGGCGACGAGTCCGGGCGGGCCGCCGCATTGGCCACGGTCGAAAGCCCATTGCGCCGGGGCGCCGGCAAGCCCGATCATCGGCTCGGGCAGGGTGACGGCGGCGCCGAAGGCGAGATATATCGTGGTGATCGGCTCGCTAGGCAATTCGGCGACGTGCGCCGCCCAACGGACGCAGGCGTCGTTGCCGGTGGAGGCGATGAGGGCGGCGGCGTGATGCGGGGCGGTGGCGATGACCACCTGCGGCCAGACGCGATTGGAGGCGTCGCCGGTGAGGCGAAATCCGCCGCCGTGCGGCTGCGGCACGATGGACTCGATGGCGTTGCCGGTGCGCACTTCGCCGTCGCGGGTGGCGAGAAAGCGCGCAGCCGGCACCGGGAAAAGTTCGGAAAGATCGACGCGCGGAATCAACAGTTCGCTGGCGGCGGCGCTAGCGCACAACGTGTCGCGCAGCACGTTGGCGAAAATGCGCGCCGAGGCTTCCCGCGCCGGAGTGTTGAGCGCGGCGAGACACAACGGCTCCCACACCAACTCGCGCACGCGGGCGGGCTGAGCGGTGGCGTCGAGCAAATCGGCGACGCTCGTCGTATCGGGCAATTCGAACCGTTCGCGCTTGAGATGACGCAACAAGGCGGGCAGGGCGAGACGTTCGCGCCAGCCCAACCCCTGCGCGCGCAGCGCGCCGACGATGAGATGAAAGGGCGCCGGCAAGGGCGCGGCGCGCAACAGCAGTTGGCCGGGAACGTGCAGGGTGAGCGGCATTGGCGCCAGTTGGCGCGGCGAGACGCCCGTCAGGCGCAGCAGGCGGGCGAGTTCGGTATAGGCGCCGAGCAGCAGGTGCTGACCGTTGTCGACCTTCCAACCGTCTTTTTCGACCACGCGGGCGCGGCCGCCGAGGGTGCGGGAGCGCTCGAAAACCGTCACCGCGACGCCACGCTGCGCCAATTCCACCGCGCAGGCGAGGCCGGCGTAACCGGCGCCGACGATAGCGACCGCGTTGCTCATGGTTCAGCCCTTCAGCCACGCCGAGGCGGCAAGCCAGAGCTTGCGCCAACCCGGCAGCGTGGCGCGGCGGTCGAAAACGCGGTAGCCGTCATGGACGATTTGCCGCAACAGGGCGCGATAGATGGCGGCCATCGCCAAGCCGGGGCGTTGACGGGCGCGGTCGACGGCGGGCAGGGCGGCGAGGGCGCGTTCGTAATATTGTTCGGCGCGCGTCGCCTGAAAGGCCATCAGGGCGCGGAAATTCTTGCCGGTGCGCGATTGCAGGATGTCGTCCTCGGCGACGCCGAAGCGGCTCAATTCGTCGCCGGGCAGATAGATGCGGCCACGACGCGCGTCCTCGCCGACGTCGCGGATGATGTTGGTGAGTTGGAAAGCGATGCCGAGGTCGCGGGCGTAATCGAGCGTGCGCTCGTCCTCGTAGCCGAAAATGGCGGCGGCGAGGATGCCGACGGCGCTGGCGACGCGGCGGCAATACACCAGCAGGGAGGAAAAGTCGGGATAGCGGTCGAACTGCAAATCCATCGCCATGCCGTCGACGATTTCCAGCAGGCGTTCGCGCTTCAAATCGAATTGTCCGCAGGCGTCGCGCAGGGCGAGTCCGACCGGGTGGCGCGGTTCGCCGGCGAAAACGCGGTCGATTTCCTCGCGCCATTCGTCGAGGCGGGCGAGGGCGGCGGCGGAGTCTTTCGCATCGACGTCGTCGACCGCGTCGTCGACCTCGCGGCAGAAGGCGTAAAGCGCGGTGATGGCGTGGCGGCGCGCCGGAGCGAGGAAGGCGAAACTGTAATAAAAGCTCGACCCGCTCGCGGCGGCTTTGGCCTGACAGTATTCGCGCGGCGTCATTCCGCCCGATGCGGATAGGTGATGGCGCGCCATGCGACGACGAGTTTGTCGGTCAGGCCGAGTTGCGGACGGTGGGCGAACACGTCGTATTCGGCGGCTTCGATGCGATCGAGGATGCGCAGGCCGCCTTCGACGATCAGACGCAGTTCGAAGCCGACGCGTCCCGGCAGTCGCCGCGCCAGCGGCGCGCCGGCGTTGAGCGAAGCGCGGGCGCGCGCCACCTCGAAAGCGAGCAGGGCGCGCCAACGTTCGTCGCACTTGCCGGCGGCGATGTCGTCCTCGCCGACGCCGAAACGGACGAGATCCTGTTTCGGTATGTAGACGCGGCCTTTTAGCCAGTCGTGCGCCACGTCCTGCCAGAAGTTGGCCAGTTGCAACCCGGTGCAGATGCAGTCAGCCTGCGCGAAGTTTTCCGGCGCCACGGCGTTGAACAGCGTCAGCAGCAGACGCCCGACCGGGTTGGCGGAGCGGCGCGAGTAATCGACCAGTTCGTTGAAATCCTCGTAACGCTTTTTGCTCACGTCCTGTTTGAAGGCGTCGATGAGGTCGTTGAAGGGTTTGAGCGGCAGTCCGTGGTCGAGGATGACGCGCGTGAGGCGAATGAACACCGGCGGCAGCCCGCGCGACGCCGCCAACCCGCCGTCGGTGGCGATGGCGTCGAGCGCGGCGCGATAGGCGTCGAGTTGCGCCAGCCGTTGCTGGTCGGTAGCTTCGCCCTCGTCGGCGATGTCGTCGGCGCTACGGGCGAAGGCGTAAATGGCTTCGACCGCCCCGCGCAGACGCGCGGGCAGCAGCAGCGAAGCGACGGGGAAATTTTCGTAATGATCGACTGGCATGGTTGGGGATGACGGTTTGGTTTCTGAAGCCAGCCGGCAGTATAACGAAATCACCCGGCATTGCCGGC
>JAISSY010000184.1 GCA_031272995.1 Azoarcus sp. | reverse complement strand
GGAATCCGCCAGACCGCTTCGTTGAAGTCGATTTCTTCCCATTGCATCGTCAACAGGTTGGAACGCCTTGCGCCGGTGAAGATCGCCAGCAGGAAGAAGTCGCGCATGTCCGGGTCTTCCTCCTGTGCGGCGGCGGCGATGAAACGCTTGAGTTCGTCGGCGCGCAGGAAACGATCGCGGCTGCCCGATTTGCCCTCCACGCTGATGTACTGCGCCGGGTTCGATTCCAGCAAACCCCATTCGACGGCTTTGCGGAGCATGTGCCGGATCAGCGCACGGATTTTCCGCACCGTGCCGGCGGCTTTGGGTTTGTCGTCGGTATTGCGTATCCGGGAGCCGGTCGCCACTCTGCCGACGGTGGCGGCTTTGTGCAGGGCGTCGGCGATCCGCTCGCGTGTGATCTCGTTCAGCTTTCTGTTGCCGAGCGGGATTTGCAGGTAATCACGGTAGCGTTGCTGGTCGTCTTTCCACGACTTTTTCTTGGCGCCATGTCTGGAACCGTATGTTTTGAAAAAATCGTCTAACGTCAGATCCCTCTTCATCGCGCGGCGTGCTTCAGGCTCTGACTTGCTGCCAGCTACCTTGCTCAACACTTCGAGTGCGGCTTCGCGCGCCTGATCCACGCTCATGTCCGGGAATCGCCCCAAGGTTATCCAGTCGACCTTCGAGCCGGTGCGCTTGATGACCCGGAACGTCTTTACGCCACGAGCCGTTACTGACAACACGAGCTTGGGAACCTCGACGTCGTAGTACCTCGGACGCTCGCCGGGTTTGGCCGGGGGGAGAGCAGCCACGGCCTTTTTGGAGAACCTCACAATTGGCATATTCGCACCTGTCATTTTTTGGTCAAACACTGGTCAAACAGAAATGTACCAAAAGTAACAAAACATGTAAATATCAGTAAAGATTTAAATAAAGTTAAACCATTGAAAACAATAAATAAATATAATTCTATATAGGAGTAACAAAACGAGTTAAACGCTTTGCAAATCCGTGTAGGTCGGTTCGACTCCGGCTCGCGCCTCCATAAAATCAAGGGGTTGCGCATGGGCGCAACCCCTTTCATTTTATCCGCCGGGTGTCGGAAACCAGCGTCACACCGACATGTTCATGATGTCCTGATAGGCGGACACCAAGCGGTTCCGCACCTGCACCATTTGCTGGAAGGAGAGGTTGGCTTTTTGCAGGTTGATCATCACGTCCTGCAGGTTGGTGCTGGAGTCGCCGGCGGAGAAATCCTGCGCCATTTCGCGCGCTTCCTTTTGTGCGGCGCTGACTTCCTTCAGGGCGTTGTTGAGCGCGTCGGCGAAGGAGACGCCGCCCGCAGGGGCGTCGGCGGCGTCAACGGGCTTGTTCTGGGCAGCCTGCGACACCGAGCGCAGCTCGGAGAGCATTTGTTCGATTCCGCGCGTATCCATGTCTGTGATGCTCCGGGGGGACGGATTTTGCCTGACGGTGTGAGCTTAGCAGAGCAAACGTCATGCCATCAGGCGAAAAAAATCAGACTTCGTAACCTTCTTCGCGGTATTGCTGAAGTTTGTAGCGCAGGGTGCGCTCGGAGATGCCGAGTTTTTCCACCGTCTTTTTGCGCGAACCGCCCATTTCGCGCAGGGTCGTCAGGATGTGCTCGCGCTCGAAGTCGCGCATGTTGGCGGATTTGGGCGGCGGCGGCGCGACGGGGGCGGCGGGGGCGATGGGGGTCGCCGGGGCGGCAAAACTTGCCGGGGCGGCGGCGAAAGCGTTCTGCGGCGGGGGCGCGGTGGCGGCTTCGTTTGCCGTCAGGTTGGGCAGGCACAGGCGCAGGGTGTCGGCGCTCACGGTGTCGCCGGGGGTGAGGATGAGGGCGCGATGCACGGTGTTTTCCAGTTCGCGCACGTTGCCGGGCCAGCGGTAGCTGGTGAGCAGCGCCTCGGCGTCGGGCGAGAACCACGCCTGCCGACCGTCGTGGCCGGCCTGACGGGAGAGGAAATGTCGCGCCAGCGGCACGATGTCGCCGGGGCGCTCGCGCAGGGCGGGAATCACCAAGGGGAAAACGTTGAGGCGGTAGAACAAATCCTCGCGGAAGCGGCCACGGGCGATTTCCTTGCTCATGTCGCGGTTGCTGGTGGCGAGAACGCGGATGTCCAGCGGCACCGGCTTCTTGCCGCCGACGCGCTCGACTTCGCGCTCCTGAAGGACGCGCAGCAGCTTGGCTTGCAGGCCGAGCGGCATCTCGGAGATTTCGTCGAGCAGGATGGTGCCGCCCTGCGCCTGCTCGAATTTGCCGGGCTGGCCGCTTTGCGCGCCGGTGAAGGCGCCTTTTTCGTAGCCGAACAGCGTCGCTTCGAGCAGGTTTTCGGGGATGGCGGCGCAGTTGATGGCGATGAAGGGGGCGGCGCGGCGCGGCGAGTGGTGGTGGATGTAACGCGCGAACACTTCCTTGCCGGTGCCGGATTCGCCGGTGAGCAGCACGGTGGCGTCGCTTTCGGCCACCTTGGCGGCGAGCGCCAGCAGTTCGCGGGTGTGCGGGTCTTCGGCGATGGTGTCGTCGGCCTCCGGCGGCGCGGCGGCGTAGCGGCGCACGCTCTCCAGCAGGACTTCGGTCTCGAAGGGCTTCATCAGGAAGTCGCAGGCGCCGCCGCGCATCGCCGCTACCGCCTTGTCGACGTCGCCGTAGGCGGTCATCAGCAGCACCGGCAGTTGCGGCAGGCGACGGCGGATTTCGCCGAGCAGTTCCAGCCCGTCCATCGGCTGCATACGCAGGTCGGAGACGACGAGGTTGAAGCTATTGTGTTCGAGCGCGGCGAGCGCCGCCGGGCCGCCGTCGACGCCGGTCACCTTGTGGCCGGCCATCTCCAGCGTGAAG
The DNA here is from genome assembly GCA_031272995.1 of Azoarcus sp. Classification (GTDB taxonomy): domain Bacteria; phylum Pseudomonadota; class Gammaproteobacteria; order Burkholderiales; family Rhodocyclaceae; genus WRNU01. Next base: position 15,593 of record JAISSY010000184.1, on the reverse strand, counting down.
CACACAGCGTCGCGCAAGGCGGCGTCGTCTTCGACGATGAGGATGTTGAGGTGTTCAATCATGATAATTGTGTCGGTGCTCCGGCAGGGGCGGAGGTTTCCTTTCGCTGCGTCGACGCGCCGTGACGACGGGCGCCGTCGCCGGCGCGTCTGCCGCCGCGTCGACGGTCGCCCTCGCCGCTGCGGCGGTCGCGGTACAGCCAATCGGGCGGCGTCAGCGGCACGGTGAGGGTGAAGGTGGAGCCGACGCCCGGCGTCGATTCGAGCTGGATGTCGCCGCCATGACCGCGCGCCACGCCGCGCGCAATGGCCAAGCCTAACCCGGTGCCTTCGGCGCGGGTCGTGAAAAATGGCTCGAACAGACGCGCCTGCAACGCCGGTTCGATGCCGCGTCCGCTGTCGCGCACGGCGAAACGCAGTTCCTCGCCGGGCAACGCGCCTTGCGTGGCTGCGCGCGTCACTTCGCAGACGACGCTGCCGCCGGCAGGGGTGGCCTGAATGGCGTTTTCTATCAGGTTGGCGATGGCGCCGCCCAGAGCCTTGCGGTCGCCATGCACGGTGACGCTGCCGCAGTCGCAGCGGGCGGAGAAGTCGATTTGGCGCGCGTGGGCGAGCGGCTCCAGCGTGTGGGCGAGTTCGGCGACGAGTTCGGCGGCGTCGAAATCCTGCCGTCCGAGGCTGTCGCCGCGCGCAAAGAGCAGCATGTCGCGTATCAGGCGTTCGAGGTAGTGCAGGCGCTCCAGCGCGCGGTCGGCGACTTTCAGGCGCTCGGCGGGGCCGAGTTCGGGCTGGCGCAGATTGCCGGTGTAGAGCAGCGCCGCCGCCAGCGGGGTGCGCAACTGGTGCGCGAGTCCGGCCACCATCTCGCCCATGGCGGCGAGGCGTTCGTTGCGCTCGACCATCTGGCGCATACGGTGGGTTTCGGTGACGTCGGACAAGAGCAGGATGCGCCCCTCGCCGGAGCCGAGCGCGGTTTCCGACAGCGCGACGCGGCGCGCGCCGCTCTCCTGCCCCAGACTCATTTCGCCCGGCGTGCCGGTGGGTTCGAGGCGGGCGGCGACGCTCTCCCAGTCGCGCCCGACCAGTTCGCCGCCGAGCAGGGTTTCGGCGGCGCGGTTGACCTGCTCGACGCACCCGGCGCGGTCAAGCACCACCACCCCGGCAGGCAGCGCGCCCATCAGCACCGCGAAACGCTCGGAGAGTTGCGCCACCTCGCCCTGCAAGGCGTTGTAGGCGCCGGAAAGCTCTTCGGAAGCGCGGTTGAAGACGGCGAAAGCCTCCGCCAGTTGGGCGGCGGATAGCGGCGAAGCCTCGCTCTCGGTTGGGTCGTGCGCGCCGGTCGTCGACATGGCGTATCGCTCTTGTTAATGGCGTCATCATCATGACGCAACCGACGCCCGCGCGTCCACGGCAACAGGCGAACAGATAGTGAAAATTGCCGCTTTTTGCGCATCGCCGCGCCACGGGCGGGACGGACAATGCTGGCATCCATCGCAGGTCAGGAATCGTTTCAATGGCCACCGCCGAAAACACCGCGGGCGAAATCACCGCCGATATTGCCGGCGCGCCCGAACCGGCGCCGCCGGGTTCCCTGCGCGCCCGCTTCCAACAGGCCGTCGCCAACGTCAAGGCGCTCGACCAGAAGCAGAAAATCGCCGCCGCCGCCGCGCTGGCGCTGGCCATCGCCTTCATCGTCGGCGTGCTGCTGTGGAATCGCGGCGGCGAACGCATGGCGGTGCTGTTCACCAATTTCGACGAGAAGGACGGCGGCGAAATCACCGCCATGCTCCAGCAGCAGAACATCCCTTACAAAATTTCCGACGACGGGCGCGCCATCCTCGTCGCCGCGCCCATCGTTCATGACACAAGGATGCGGCTCGCCGCCGCCGGACTGCCCAAGGGCGGGCTGGTCGGCTTCGAGTTGATGGACGTGCAAAAGCTCGGCACCTCGCAATTCAACGAGCAGGTCACCTATCAGCGCGCCTTGCAGGGCGAGTTGGCGCGCACCATCCAGTCGATTTCCTCGGTGGTGAGCGCGCGCGTGCATCTGGCGATTCCGAAGCAGACCGCCTTCCTGCGCGACGAGCAGAAGCCCACCGCCTCGGTGCTGGTGCAACTGCGCCCCGGTCGCTATCTCGACCACAATCAGGTGGCGGGCATCGTGCATCTGGTGGCGTCCTCGGTGCCGAAGATGACCGAATCGGGCGTCACCGTCGTCGACCAGAACGGCGAACTGCTCTCCGGCGAAGACCCGCTGCGCCGCTCCGGACTCGACCCGACGCAAATCCGCTACGTCGAGGAAATCGAAAACGGGCTGAACCGCCGCGTCGAAAACATCCTGACGCCCATGTTCGGCAAGGGCAATTTCAGCGCCCAGGTCACCGCCGAACTCGATTTCAATCAGGTCGAGCAGACGGCGGAGACCTATCGCCCCAATCCCGCCCCCGAACAGGCGATTCGCAGCCAGCAGACCACCGAACAGCAAAACCGCGACCTCGGCCCGCAGGGGGTGCCGGGCGCGCTCACCAACCAGCCGCCGGTGCCGGCTACCGCGCCGATTACCACGCCGCCGGTGCCGGCGCAGGGCGGAACCGGCGCGGGTCAGTTCGACAAATCGCGCACGGCGGTGCTCAACTACGAACTCGACCGCACCATCCAGCACGTCAAGCAGTCGATTGGGCAAATCAAGCGCCTGTCGGTGGCGGTGCTCATCAACCAGCGCGCCGTGCAACTGCCCAACGGCGAGGCGCAGAATCTGCCGCTGAGCGAGGAAGAAATCACCCGCATCACCCGGCTGGTGCGCGAAGCGGTCGGCTACAACGAGGCGCGCGGCGACACCATCAACGTCACCAGCAGCCCGTTCGCCGCCGCCGAAACGCCTCCCGCGCCGCCGCTGTGGAAAGACCCCGAAATGATTGCCATCGGCAAGGAAGGCGGTAAATACGGGCTGATTGCGCTCGCCATATTGTTCGCCTACCTCGCCGTCATCCGTCCGCTGCTGCGCACGGTCGCGCCACCGCCCGCGCCGGAGGAGCCGACGCTGGCCACCGCCGCGACGACGGGCGAGGAAGGCGAAGAAGGCGTGAACGTCGAGTTGTCGGAAGCCGCCACCCGTGGCGACGATTACGAAAGCCGGCTCGAACGCGCGCGGCAGATGGCGCGCGACGACCCGAAGAACGTCGCCGAACTGGTCAAGCAATGGCTTGGCGTCTCCGACGAGGGAGGCAATAAATGAGCGTCTCTTCCGGTAGCGAAGAAGGACTGGACAAGGCCGCCCTGCTGCTCGCCGCCCTTGGCCCCGACGAGGCCGCCGGCATCCTCAAGCACCTCGGCCCGCGCGAGGTGCAGAAGCTCGGCATGAAGATGGCGAACATGCCGGCGCAGGAGCGCAGCAAGGTGGAGCCGATTCTTGCCGAACTCGACGCCCACTTCAGCAAGGGCGCGGCCATCCGCGCCGACCAGGAGCAAATCCGCGAGATGCTCACCAAGGCGTTGGGCGACGAGCGCGCCGCCAACCTCATCGCCCGCGTGCTGCAAGGCTCCGACACCGCCGGCATCGAAAACCTCAAGTGGCTCGACCCCGCCACCGCTTCCGACCTCATCAAGAACGAGCATCCGCAAATCATCGCCACCATCCTCGTGCACCTCGGCTACGACCAGGCGGGCGAAATCCTCAAGCACTTCTCCGACCGGCTCAGGAACGACGTGGTGCTGCGCATCGCCACTCTCGACGGCGTGCAGCCCATCGCCCTGAAGGAGTTGAACGAATCGCTCACCAAGATGCTCTCCGGCGCGGCCACCGCCAAGAAGGCGACCATGGGCGGCGTGCGCCACGCGGCGGAAATCCTCAACTTCGTCGGCGCGGCGGCGGAAACCGCCATCCTCGACAACGTGCGCGAATACGACCCCGATTTGGCGCAGAAAATCCTCGACGAAATGTTCGTGTTCGAAAACCTCATGGACATCGACGACCGCGGCATCCAGACCATCCTGCGCGAAGTGCAGTCCGACTCGCTCATCGTCGCCCTCAAGGGCGCTTCGCCCGAACTGCGCGAAAAAATCTTCAAGAACATGTCGAGCCGCGCCGCCGAAATGCTGCGCGAAGACCTCGAATCGAAAGGCCCGGTGCGGCTGTCGGAAGTCGAAGCCGAGCAGAAGGAAATCCTCAAAATCGTGCGGCGGCTGTCCGAGGAAGGGCAAATCGTCATGGGCGGCAAGGGCAGCGACGACGCGTTCGTGTGACGCGCCCGTCTGAACGGCCATGAGCGACAAGCCCGTCACTTTCGCGCGACATCAGGCGGTGGGCGCTTACCGGCGCTGGGAGCCGCCCAATTTCGACGCCCCGCCCCCGCCGCTGCCGGAGCCGGAACCGCCCCCCGAAGCCGCCGCGCCGGAACCGCAAGCGCCGCCGCCGGAGGAAGCGCCCGCCTACCACCTGCCCACCGTCGCCGAAATCGAGCAGATGCACGAGGAAGCGCGCCGCGCCGGCTACGAGGAAGGCGAGGCCGAGGGGCGCGAAGCCGGTTACGCCGACGGTCGCCAGAGCGGCTACGAGGAAGGCCGCAAGCTCGGCTACGACGAGGGCAGGACGGCGGCGGCGGACGAAGCGCGCCGCCTGCGCGAGCTGACGACCAAACTCGACGAAGCCCTGACCACGCTCGACGCCGAAGTGGCCGAGGAACTGATGGCGCTGGCCATCGAACTGGCGCGCAAGGTACTCCAGCACACGCTGGCGGTGGAGCCGGAATCGGTGGCGAGCGTGGTGCGCGCCGCCCTGCAAAGCCTGCCGCAGGCGCGGGCGCAGATTTTCCTCAACCCCGCCGACGTGGCGCTCACCAACAAACTTCTCGGCGAAATCCTCGCGCAGGGCGGGCATCTGCTCGTCGAGGACGCCAGCGTTTCTCCGGGCGGCTGCCGCGTCGAGGCCGGCGGGGCGCAAATCGACGCCACGATGGAGACGCGCTGGAAACGGGTGCTGGAAAGTCTGGGGCGGCAGCATTCGCCGTGGTTGTCGACGGCGCCGCCGGCGGCTCCTGCTGCTGAAAAAGCGAAGAAACCGCGCGCATCGAGAGCGAAAAAGAAAGCCGACGACGAAGCCGCTCCTGCCGCGGAACCCGCCGCGCCCGACGCGCTCGGAGACGCGCCCGGAGACGCGCCATGAGCGCGCCGCCCGCCGCCTCGCGCCACGCCGAAATGTGGCGCACCTTCCTCAAGGACGGGCGCTATCTGCTCGAAACCGTGCATCCGTTCCAGAACGCCGGGCGGCTGACGCGCATCAACGGCATGGTGATGGAGGCCGCAGGGCTGCGGCTGCCGCTCGGCTCCGGCTGTCAAATCATGGCGCCGGGCAGCGGCTTCGTCGAAGCCGAAGTGGTGGGCTTCAACGGCGAAAAGCTGTTCATGATGCCCACCGACAACGTGTTCGGACTCTCCCCCGGCGCGCTGGTGCGACCGATGGAACCGACCTATCCCGCCCTGCTGCCCGGCCACCGCATCGGCCCGCGTCGGCGTTCCTCCGACCGCGCCAAACACCTGCCGGTGGGCGCGGCGCTGTTGGGACGCGTCGTCGACGGCGCCGGCAGGCCGCTCGACTCGCTCGGACGGCTGGAAACCGACGAAACCCGCTCGCTGCAAGGCCGCCCCATCAACCCGCTCAACCGCTCGCCGATTCGCACCCCGCTCGACGTCGGCATCCGCGCCATCAACGGCCTGTTGACGGTCGGACGTGGGCAACGGTTGGGGCTGTTCGCCGGCTCCGGCGTCGGCAAATCGGTGCTCATCGGCATGATGGCGCGCTATACCGGCGCCGACCTCATCGTCGTCGGGCTGATTGGCGAACGCGGCCGCGAGGTGAAGGAATTCATCGACGAGAGTCTGGGCGAAGTCGGACTCGAACGCTCGGTGGTGGTCGCCGCCCCCGCCGACACCAGCCCGCTCATGCGCCTGCAGGGCGCGACCTACGCCACCACCATCGCCGAATACTTCCGCGACCAAGGCAAACAGGTGTTGCTGGTGATGGATTCGCTCACCCGCTACGCGATGGCGCAACGCGAAATCGCGCTCGCCATCGGCGAACCGCCGGTGACGCGCGGCTATCCGCCCTCGGTGTTCGCCCTGCTGCCGGCGCTGGTCGAACGCGCCGGCAACGGCCCGGAAGGCGGCGGCTCGATTACCGCCTTCTACACCGTGCTCGCCGAGGGCGACGACCAGCAAGACCCCATCGCCGATTCGGCGCGCGCCATTCTCGACGGCCATATCGTGCTGACGCGCGCGCTCGCCGACCAGGGCCACTACCCGGCCATCGACATCGAACAGTCGATTTCACGCGCCCAGCACGCGCTGATTTCCGACGAGCAATTCGACAAGGTGCGTCAGTTCAAGCAGCTTTTCTCGCGCTATCAGCGTTCGCGCGACCTCATCGCCGTCGGCGCCTATCAACCCGGCGGCGACCCGCTGCTCGACGAGGCGGTGGCGATGTACCCGCGTCTGGAAGCTTTTCTGCAACAGAAAATCGAAGAGCGCGAGAATTACGACGGCGCGGTGGAGAAACTCGAAGCCCTGTTCACCCCGACGCCGGCCTGAAACCTGCTTGACCCGGACATGAGCCAAAAATCCGCGAACGCCCCCCTGCTCGCCGTGCGCGGCGAGATCGTCCATTTCGTCGCCGACCCGCATGAGCGCGGCGCGGCGGCCTGCGAACATTTCCCCGACGGCCTGCTCGTCGTCGCCGACGGCGTCGTCCAGCGTTGCGGCCCCGCCGCCGAGTTGCTCGCCGCCCTGCCCTCCACGGCGCGTGTCGTCGACCATCGCGGCAAGCTGATTCTGCCCGGCTTCGTCGACACCCACGTCCATTACGCCCAGACCGGCATCGTCGCCAGCTTCGGCGAGCAGTTGTCGAAATGGCTGGAAAAGTTCGCCTGGCCGGCGGAAGCCCGCCTCAAAAACCCGACCGTCGCCGCCGCCGAGGCCGAGTTCTTCTGCGACGAGTTGCTGCGCAACGGCACCACGACGGCGATGACCTTCGCCACCGCACACCCGGTTTCGGTCGACGCCATCTTCGCGGCGGCGCAGGCACGCCGGATGCGGCTCATCGCCGGCAAGGTGCTGATGGACAGCGATTGCCCCGACGATTTGCGCGACGCCAGCGCCGCCGAGGGCGACGCCCAGACCCGCGCCGCCATCGAGAAATGGCATAGCCACGACCGACTCGCCTACGCGGTCACGCCGCGCTTCGCGCTCACTTCCTCGCCGGAACAACTGTGCCTCGCCGGACGGCTTTTCCACGAAATCCCCGGTCTCTACCTGCAATCGCACCTTGCCGAGCAGCGCGACGAAACCGTACTGGCGGCGCAACGCTTTCCGGAAGCGCGCGATTATTTCGACATTTACCGCCGCGCCGAACTCGTCGCCCCGCGCGCGCTCTACGCGCACTGCCTGTGGATCGACGACGAGGATCGCCGCGCTTTCGCCGACGCCGGCGCCGCGATGGCCTTCTGCCCGACTTCCAACCTATTCCTCGGCTCCGGCCTGTTCGACCTCGCCGCCGCGCAGCGTCATGGCGTGCGCGTCGGACTCGGCACCGACGTCGGCGCCGGCACCAGCTTTTCGCTGCTGCGCACGCTCGCCGAAGCCTACAAGGCGCTGCGCCTCAACGGGCAAACGCTCGGCGCCGAGGAAGGCTTCTATCTCGCCACGTTGGGCGGAGCGCGCGCGCTCTATCTCGACGAGTACGTCGGCAACTTCGCCGTCGGGCGCGAAGCGGATTTCGTCGTCCTCGACCCGCTGGCGACGCCGTTGCTGGCGCACCGCATTGCGCGCGCCGAAACCCTCTCCGAACGCCTGTTCGCGCTGATGATGCTCGGCGACGAACGCTGCGTCGTGGCGACGCACGTGCTCGGCGAGCCGGCGCGCCCGCCGGCCTGAGGGACGAGTCCGCGCCACGCGACGCGGGTATCATGTGCCCGATTCGCTTTTCCCCCCGGAATTCCGCCATGTCCGACACCCTCGCCGAACTCTCCCGCGCCGTGCTCGCCTTTCGCGACGAGCGCGACTGGTCGCAGTTCCACGCCCTCAAGCATTTAATCGTCTCGCTCGCGCTCGAAGCCGGCGAAGTGCTGGAACTGACGCAATGGAAAAGCGACGCCGAAGTCGACGCCCTGCCCCAGGACCCCGCCGCGCGCGAGGCGCTCGGCGACGAATTGGCCGACGTTTTCGTCTACCTGCTGCTCGCCGCCGACCGCGCCGGCATCGACCTCGCCGACGCCTTCTGGCGCAAGCTGGAGAAAAACGCGCGCAAATACCCGGTCGACAAGGCGCGCGGTCGGCGCGACAAATATTCGCAACTGTAAGGGCGCGCCGCAATGTTCGATGTCTTCCCCATCCGCTACGTCGAGCCGGTCTATCGCCCGCCGAGCGAGGCGGAATCGCTCATCCTGCCGGTGACCGACGGCTGTTCATGGAACAAGTGCGTGTTCTGCGAGATGTACACCGCGCCGCAGAAGCATTTCCACGCCCGCGACGAAGCCGAAACGCTGGCGGCGATACGCGCCCTCGCCGCTCACCCGGTCGGACGCATGGCGCGACGCGTCTTTCTTGCCGACGGCGACGCGATGGTGCTGCCGACCCGTCGCCTGCTCGCGGTGCTGACGGCCATCCACGAACACCTGCCCGGCGTGCATCGCGTCTCGTCCTACTGTCTGCCGCGCAATCTGCGCAAGAAAAGCGTCGCCGAACTGAAGGAACTGGCCGACGCGGGGCTGAAACTCGCCTACGTCGGCGCGGAATCCGGCGACGACACGGTGCTGGAAAAAGTGCAGAAAGGCGAGACTTTCGCCAGCACGGTGGAGGCGCTGAACAAACTCGCCGAAGCCGGCGTCGCCCGTTCGGTGATGATTCTCAACGGCTTGGGCGGCGAGCGTTACAGCCCGCAGCACGCGCTGCATTCCGCCGACCTCGCCAACGCCGTGCAACCGGAATTCCTCGCCACGCTGGTGGTGAGCTTCCCGCGCGGCGAACAGCGTTTCCGCGCCGCCTTCCCGGAATGGACGCCGCTCGACATCCCCGGCCTGCTCACGGAAATGGAGCGTTTCGTCGCCCACCTCGACCTGCGCCGCACCGTCTTCCGCAGCGACCACGCCTCCAACTGGCTCTCCCTGCGCGGCAACCTGCCGCAAGACAAGGAAACCCTGCTGGCGCAACTGCGCGCCGCCATCGCCGCCCCCGAATCCGCGCCGCTGCGGCCGGCATGGGCGCGGGGGTTGTAGAATCGCCGCCGTGACTTCTTCTGCCCCAAGCAAAACCTTCCTCAACCTCGAAAAATGGCTGCTGCGCCAGACGGGGAAAGCCATCGCGGATTACGGGATGATCGGCGAGGGCGACACGGTGCTGGTATGCGTCTCCGGGGGGAAGGATTCCTTCACCCTGCTCTCGCTGCTGATGAAGTTGCGCGAGCGCGCGCCGGTGCGCTTCCGGCTGGTGGCGATGAATCTCGATCAGCGCCAGCCGGGGTTTCCCGCCGACGTGCTGCCGGCTTACTTCGACAGAATCGGCATCGAATACCGCATCGTCAGCGAGGACACTTATTCCATCGTCAAGGACAAGATTCCTGAGGGCAAGACCACCTGTTCGCTGTGCTCACGTCTGCGGCGCGGCATCATCTACCGCACCGCGCGCGAAGTCGGCGCGACGCGCATCGCGCTTGGACATCACCGCGACGACGCGCTGGAGACGCTGTTTCTCAATATGTTCTTCGGCGGACGCATGAAGGCAATGCCACCCAAGTTGAGGAGCGACGACGGCGGCAACGTGGTGATCCGACCGCTTATTTACTGCTCCGAGGCCGACATCGCCCGTTACGCGCGGGCGCGGGAATTCCCCATCATTCCGTGCAATCTGTGCGGCTCGCAGGAAAACGCGCAGCGCCAGCAGATCAAGGCGATGTTGCAGGAGTGGGACAAACGTTACCCCGGACGCATCGAATCGCTCGCCACTTCGCTCAAGAACGTGGTGACCTCGCACCTGTGGGACGACCGGCTGCACGACTTCGCGCATTTGGAGCGCAACGCCGACGCGGCGGGTGCCGACGAGAACGACGCTCCGGCGGCGGCGGACGTGGGCATCGTTCGCTTTTATGGCAAATAATTCACACTTCGCGGATATACGGGATACTGTCACTTGCAACGTCGGCGCCGTATAAGCCATTATCCGCACTTGTCTCATCGGGTTTCACAACGTTCCCATCGTCATGACGAATTCCCGTAATCAGTGCGTGCTCATCGCCGAAATCGTCGGCGGCGACAAGATTTCCACCCGGCTCGGCGAAGCCGAAACCAATCGCGCCGTCGAGCGTTGTCTGAATCGCGTCGATCTCGCCATCGGCGGCAGCGGCGGCGAGATCGTCGCGCGCGATCATGCGGCGGTCATCGCCACCTTTGCAGAATGCGACGGCGGCGTGATGGCCGCGTGCGAGGCCATTGACCGCGTGCGCAAGCTGCCGCCGGTGAGCGGCACGCAGATGCAGTTGCGCATCGGCGTGCATTGCGGAGCGGTCATCGACGGCCACGGCGAGGGCGTCGAAGGCGCGCGTCGCATCGTGCAGGTCTGCGCGCCGGATCAGTCGCTCGCCAGCACGGCGGCGGTGGCGGGCTTGAGTCCGGCGGTGCGCAATTTCGCCAGCGCCGAAGCGTTTCACGACGATTTTCAGGGTCGGCTGCCTTGGCCGGTGTTTACCATCGGCTCGCAGACGGCGTCGGCGGTGGCGCATTCGGCGTCGATGCGCCCGCCGCCGCAACCGGCCTCGCCGCTAACCGGCTCGCGCGTCGTGGCGGCGGCGGTGTCGGCGCGCGAGCCGTCGCTCAATCCGCGCCTGCGCGTCAAACATGGGCAGGACACTTTCATCGTCGAGGAAAACCGCCCCATCGTGCTGCTCGGACGCGAACTCGGCAACGACGTCGTGATCGTCGACGCGCGCGCCTCGCGCCAGCACGCGCGCATCGAGCGCCGCCGCGAGGGTTACGTGCTCGTCGACCAAAGCACCAACGGCTGCTATCTGGCGGTCGAGGGTCAGGACGAAATCTGCATCAAGGGCAAAGAGGCCGTGCTCGACGGCAGCGGTCGCATCGGCTGCGGTTTCTCGGTGCGGGACAAGACCGAGGACGACACGGTATTTTTCGAGTTCGTCTGAAGCCTTTCCCCCGCCGGGACGGCTTTCGCTAGAATGTGCGGCTTCCGATCCCGCACCACTCGGCCCGACGATGAATCAACGCCTGCGCGAAGTTCCCTATAACTACACCTCGTTCTCCGACCGCGAGATCGTCATCCGCCTGCTCGGCGCCGACGCGTGGGCGGTGCTGGAGGAATTGCGCGAGGAGCGGGTCACCGGGCGCTCGGCGCGGATGCTCTACGAGGTGTTGGGCGACATCTGGGTGGTGCGGCGCAATCCCTATCTCGAAGACGACCTGCTCCACAGCCGCAAGCGCCGCGACGCGCTCATCGAGGCGCTCAACCATCGCGTCAGCGAAGTCGACAAGCGCCGGCAGGGCAACGAGCGCGTGACGCTGCTGATTACCCGCGCCCGCGCCGCGGTGGGTGATTTCGAGCGTTGGTTCGAGGAAACCGCGCAGCGTCGCCGCGCCATTCGTCACCGGCTGGCGCGCCACACCCGCGCCGACAACATCTGCTTCGACGGCCACGCCCGCGTCGCCCACGTCACCGACGCCACCGACTGGCGGGTCGAATATCCGTTCGTGGTGCTCTACCCCGACAGCGAGGAAGAAGTCGCGCCGCTGGTGCGCGGCGCCATCGAACTGGGCCTGACCGTGATTCCGCGCGGCGGCGGCACCGGCTACACCGGCGGGGCGATTCCGCTCGACGCGCGCTCGGTGGTCATCAACACCGAAAAACTCACCCAAATCGGCGCGGTGGAAGTGCTGGCGCTGCCGGACGCCGCCGGGCAGCCTATGGCATCGCCCTACGCCACCATCCGCACCGGCGCGGGCGTCGTCACCGAGCGCGTCTCCGAAGCGGCGACGCGCGCCGGACGCGTGTTCGCGGTCGACCCGACTTCGGCCTCGGCTTCCACCGTCGGCGGCAACGTCGCCATGAACGCCGGGGGCAAGAAAGCGGTGCTGTGGGGCACGGCGCTCGACAATCTGGCGTGGTGGAAGATGGTCGCCCCCGACGGCAACTGGCTGGAGGTGGAGCGGCTCGACCACAACTTCGGCAAGATTCACGAACAGAAGAACGTGCGCTTCCGCGTGCGCCGCTTCGACAGCGCCAGCGGCGAGCCAATCAGCGAAGGCATCCTGCTGATGAAGGGCAGCGAGTGCCGCAAGGACGGGCTCGGCAAGGACGTGACCGACAAATTCCTCGGCGGCATCCCCGGCGTGCAGAAGGAAGGCACCGACGGCATCGTGGTGGCGGCGCGCTGGGTGCTGCACGAAATGCCGCCGGTGACGCGCACCGTCTGCCTCGAATTTTTCGGGCAGGTGCGCGAAGCGGTGCCGGCCATCGTCGACATCACCGATTACTTCAAGCCCGGCGGCGCCGGACACGCGGCGGGCGTGCGGTTGGCCGGTCTGGAGCACATGGACGAACGCTACGTGAAGGCGGTCGGCTACACCACCAAGGCGCGCCGCCACGGGCGTCCGAAAATGGTGCTGGTCGGCGACGTGGTGGGTCACGACGACACCAGGGTGATGGCCGCCGCCGACGCCATCGTGCGCATGACCAACGCCCGCAGCGCAGAGGGTTTCATCGCCGTCTCGCCCGAACAGCGCAAACGCTTCTGGCTCGAACGCAGCCGCACGGCGGCCATCTCGCGCCACACCAACGCCTTCAAGGTGAACGAAGACGTGGTGATTCCGCTGCCGCGCATGGGCGACTATTGCGACGGCATCGAACGCCTCAACATCGAACTGTCCATCGGCAACAAGCTGGCGCTGTGCGACGCGCTCACCGCTTTCCTCGCCGGACGGCTGCCGCTAGACAAGGGCGACGCCAACCTGCCCTCGCGCGAGTTGATTGGCGACAAGCGCGAAGCGGCGCTCGAATACATCGCCACCGTGCGGCGGCGCTGGCAATGGCTGCTCGACAATCTCGACTTGCCGCTCGCCAAGGCGGAAAAGGAATTCGAGGCGCTTGGCGTCGTCGTCGCCGGAACCGCCCCGCTCGCCCCCAAGCCGACGTTATTCCACCGCCTGCAAGACCATTCCGTGCGCGTGTCGTGGAAGGCGGAACTGAAGCCGCGTCTGTCGAAAATTTTCGACGGCGCCATCTTCCGCCCGGTGCTGGAGAAAATCGACGCCGTGCACGCGCAGGTGCTGCGCGGGCGCGTGTTCGTGGCGCTGCACATGCACGCCGGCGACGGCAACGTGCACACCAACATCCCGGTCAATTCCGACGACTACGAGATGCTGCAAACCGCCTACCGCGCCGTCGACCGCATCATGGCGCTGGCGCGCGAACTCGGCGGCGTCATCTCCGGCGAGCATGGCATCGGCATTACAAAGCTCGATTACCTAACCGAAGCGGAACTGGCGCCCTTCCGCGCCTACAAGGCGTCCGTCGACCCCAAGGGCAATTTCAATCGCGGCAAGCTGATGCCCGGCGCGAATCTCGCCAACGCTTACACGCCGAGCTTCAACCTGATGGGCTACGAATCGCTCATCATGGAACAGACCGAAATCGGCGGCATCGCCGACGCAATCAAGAGTTGTCTGCGCTGCGGCAAATGCAAGCCGGTGTGCTCGACCCACGTGCCGCGCGCCAACCTGCTCTACAGTCCGCGCAACAAGATTCTGTCGACCTCGCTCCTCATCGAGGCGATGCTTTACGAGGAACAGACCCGGCGCGGCGTCTCGCGCGCGCACTGGGGCGAGTTCGAGGACGTCTCCGACCATTGCAGCATCTGCCATCGCTGCGAAAAACCCTGCCCGGTCGACATCGACTTCGGCAAGGTGTCGATCAAGATGCGCAACCTGCTACGCGGGCAGAAAAAAAGCGCGTTCAACCCAGTCAAGCTGGCGGCGCTCGCTTTCCTCACCGCCAAAGACCCGGCGGCGCTGCGCCTGATGCGCACGACGATGATTCGTTGGGGCACCAAAGCGCAACGCTTCGCGCACGAGTTCGCGCGCAAATCGCTGTTGCTGCGCGGCCAGTTGAAAACGCCGCCGGCCACGGTGGGGCGTCCGTCGCTCAAGGGGCGCGTCATCCACCTCGTCAATCGTCCGATGTCCGCCGACCTGCCGGAGCGCAGCAGCCGCGCCATGCTCGATCTCGAAGACGCCACGGTGATTCCGGTCATCCGTAACCCGTCGAAAACCGGGGCGGAAACCGAAGCGGTGTTCTATTTCCCCGGCTGCGGTTCCGAGCGTCAGTTCAGTCAGGTGGGGCTGGCGACGCAGGCGATGCTCTATCATCTCGGCGTGCAAACCGTGCTGCCGCCGGGCTATCTGTGCTGCGGCTACCCGCAGGCGGCGGCAGGCAGCGAAGCCACCGGCCAGCGCATCACCACCGAGAACCGCGTGTTGTTCCACCGCGTCGCCAACACGCTCAACTATCTCGACATCAAGACGGTCATCGTCTCCTGCGGCACCTGCATGGATCAACTGCAGGAATACGAATTCGACAAGATCTTCCCCGGCTGCCGCCTGCTCGACATCCACGAATACCTGTACGAAAAAGGCATCCGCCTCGAAGACCGTGGCACGGTGAATTACCTGTTCCACGAGCCGTGCCACACACCGATGAAGCAATATCCCGGCGTCAAGGTGGCCGCCAAGCTGCTCGGCGTCGAGCCGCCGCTATCAGACCGTTGCTGCGGCGAATCCGGCACAATGGCCGTCGCCCGCCCGGACATCTCGACTCAGGTGCGTTTCCGCAAACAGGAAGAAATCGAAAAGAACGTCGCCGCCCTGCGCGAGACCAACCCGACCGCGCCGACGCGCATCCTCACCGCCTGCCCAAGCTGCCTGCAAGGCTTGGCGCGCTATTCCGAAGTGGCCGGCGGTACAGAGGCGGATTATCTGGTGATCGAAGTCGCCCGCCGTGTCCTCGGCGACAACTGGATGGAGAACTACGTCCAAAAAGCCTCCAACGGCGGCATCGAGCGGGTGTTGCTGTAACCCTGTTGTTTTTGTGTGCCATACACTGCGCCATAACACAAACCTGCGTGCGCCATACCACGAATAGGGTTATTTTAGCTATCCGTATCTACGCTTAACCGACAAGGACTGCGTTATGGTCACGAGTGACGCAGGCGGCATGGAAACCATGTACACGATGTTCGTTTTGGGCATGGTCATGAGTTCCCTCATGGCCACCCCAGCTATCGTCGCCATGGGCTATGCAAACGCTTGGCGCAAAGTGATGCTCGGCAGGGAACCGGGGTATCGCCCGGTTATCAAGAACTGACCGCCCGTCACGCGAACGTATCGACGATTCCCCCCACCGAACCGGTGGCGGGCGCCGGAACCGGTGTCGGTACCGCCTGCAACAAAGCCAGCGCACCAGCGGATTGCAGGTCGATGGCCTTCTTGAGCACGGTAAGCTGAACGGCGTCTTGTAACTGCGTGGCACTGTTGGCACTGGCGGCAG
>JAISSY010000159.1 GCA_031272995.1 Azoarcus sp. | reverse complement strand
TCGATCTTGTCCGCGTTCATTTCGTCCGTTTCCGCGCCGCCGTCCGGTCGGCGCGTCGTCCGTGTCCGCCGGGGGGCGGGGGGCGGGGCGCGGGCGTTGCGGCTGGCGGCGGATTCGATGGGGTATGGCTTGCTGTTGGCGGCGCGGGTTTTGGCGGCGGTGCGCGGGGGGAAGAGTCTGAACGAGGCGCTCGCCTTGCTGGCCGGCGAGCCGGCGGGGGCGCGGGCGGCGGCGCAGGACGCGGCTTACGGGGCGCTGCGCGCGCATGGGCGCGGCGAGTTCATTCTGGGGCGGCTGATGGAGCGGCCGCTCGCCGACGGGCAGACGCAGGCGCTGCTGCTGGCGGCGCTCTACCGGCTGGAGACGCGGCCAGAGGGCGCGCCGACGGTCGTCGATCAGGCGGTGGCGGCGGCCGGCGAATTGGCGGGCGGGGCGTTCCGGGGCGTCGTCAATGCGGTGCTGCGGCGCTTTTTGCGCGAGAAGGCGCGGTTGCTGGAGGAACTGGCGCTCGATGATGCGGCGCGCTTTCAGCATCCGGCCTGGTGGCTCGCGCGGCTTCGCCGGGCGTACCGCGACGATTGGGAGCGCATCGTCGAGGCGGACAACGCGCCGCCGCCGATGACGCTGCGCGTGAACGTCCGGCGGATGACGCCCGGCGATTATCTGGAAAAGCTGCGCGCGGCGGGAATCGCGGCGCGTCCGGTCGGCCGCGCGGGCGTGAGGCTGGATTCGCCGATGCCGGTCGGCGGCTTGCCGGGGTTTGCCGAGGGCTGGGTTTCGGTGCAGGATCTGGGCGCGCAGCGCGCGGCGGAACTTCTCGCGCCCGCGCCGGGCGAGCGCATTCTGGACGCTTGCGCGGCGCCCGGCGGAAAGACGGCGCACTTGCTGGAACTGGCCGATGCGGATGTTTTGGCGCTCGACATCGACGCGGCGCGCGCCCGGCGAATCTCCGAAAATCTCGATCGCCTGGGGCTGAAGGCCGACGTGCGCGCGGCCGATTGCCGCGACGCGAAGTCCTGGTGGGACGGGCGGCCCTTCGATGCGATTCTCGCCGACGCGCCGTGTTCGGCTTCGGGCGTCGTGCGCCGGCATCCGGACATCAAGACGCTGCGGCGCGAGAGCGACATCCGCCGCTTTGCGCGCGCGCAGGGCGAAATCCTCGATGCGCTCTGGCCGCTGCTCGCGCCCGGCGGACGGCTGCTGTACGCCACCTGCTCGGTGTTCGCCGAGGAGAACGCCGGGCAGGTCGACGCCTTTCTCGCGCGCTGGCCCGACGCCCGGCGAAAGGCCGGGGAAAGCTGGCTGCCCGGCCCCGACAACGATGGATTCCATTATGCGCTTCTGGGCAAAGGCTAAGGCGGCCCTCGTCGGGCTGGCGTTCTGCTTCGCCGCCGGCGCGGCGGACGCCGCCGACATCGTCGCGCACAGCGCGCGGCTGGTGGCCGACGAGGATGGCTACAGCCTGAGCGCGGACTTCGGCGTCTCGCTCAACCGCCGGCTCGAAAACGCCGTGAACCGGGGCGTCGTGCTCTATTTCACGGTCGATTTCGAGCTCACGCGCTCGCGCTGGTACTGGTTCGACCAGACCGTCGCGCGGCAGGCGCGCACCTTCCAGTTGTCATACCACGCGCTGACGCGGCAGTACCGCGTCGCCTCGGGCGCGCTGCACCGGAACTTTTCCTCACTCGAAGACGCGCTGCGGGCGCTCTCGCATCCGCGCCGCTGGCGCGTCGCCGGGCGCGACGACATCGACGCCGACGTGGTCTACGAAGCGCGCGTGCGCCTGCGGCTCGACCCCTCGCAGATGGCCAAGCCCTTCCAGGTGAGCGCGCTTTCCAACCGCGACTGGAGCCAGTCGTCCGACTGGCTGGCGTGGGAATTCTCGGCGCCCGAGGACACGCCGCCGGAGCGCGGCCCGGCGAACGAGGCGGGAGGCGGCCGGTGAAAACGCTGATCGTCGTCGCCTCCTCGCTCGGCGGCATCCTGCTCTTTCTGCTCGCGTCGGCGTCGGCCAACACGGCGTTCTTCGCGCGCCACTACCCCTGGCTGATCGGCCTGAACGCCTTTGCCGCGGCCGCGCTCTTCGCGCTCATCGTCTGGCAGGTGCGGCTCTTGTGGCGCGAGCACCGGGCGAAGGTCTTCGGCTCGCGCCTCAAGCTGCGGCTGCTGCTCGTCTTCGGCCTCATGGCGGTGCTGCCGGGCGTGCTGATTTACGCCGTTTCGGTGCAGTTCGTCACCAAGAGCATCGAAACCTGGTTCGACGTGCGCGTGGAAAAGGCGCTCGAATCGGGCCTCGACCTTGGCCGCGCGGCGCTCGATTCGCTGCTCGACGACCTTGCCGACAAGGGCCGCGCCGTGGCCGACGAACTCTCCGCGCTGCCCGAACCGCAGTGGAGCCTCGCGCTCTCGCGCCTGCGCGAGCAGAACGGCGTGCAGTACATCGCGCTCTTTTCCACTTCCGGCCAGCCGCTGGCGACGGCCACCAGCGATCTTTCGGTCGTGCTGCCGCCCGCGCCGCCGCCCGAGGCGCTGCGGCAGGCGCGCGCCGGGCGCGGCGTGCGCGAGATCGACGGCGTGGGGCAAAATCTCACGCTGCGCGTGCTCATGCCGGCGCTCGTCCCCGGGCTGGGAATGGAAACGCGCATCCTGCAGCTCACGCAGCCGGTTCCCGACACGCTCTTGCGCAACGCTGAGCGCGTCAACGACGTCTACCGCGACTATCAGGAACTCTCGCTCGGCCGCAAGGGGCTGACGCGAATCTACGCGATGACGCTCACACTCACGCTGCTCTTTGCGCTTTTCACCGCCATCGCCGCGGCCTTCGTGATGGCGCGGCGGCTCTCGGCGCCGCTCTCGATCCTCGCCGAGGGCACGCAGGCGGTGGCGGCCGGCGACTACACGCCGCGCCGCGCGGTCGACAGCCACGACGAACTCGGCGTGCTGACGCGCTCGTTCAACCAGATGACGCGCCAGCTCGACGACGCCCGGCGCGATACCGAGCGCCACCGCGCCGAGGTCGAATCGGCGCGCGCCTACCTCGAATCGATCCTCGCCAACCTTTCGGCCGGCGTGCTCGTCTTCGACCGGCGCTTTCGGCTGCGCACCGTCAACGACGGCGCCAAGGCGATTCTCGACGACGCCTTCAACGGGCTGATCGGCGAGGCGGTCGACGATTGGGAGCGGCAGAAGACGCTCGGGCAGGCGATTCGCCGGGCGTTCGCGCAGTCGGGCCGCAAGGAGTGGCAGGCGCAGATCGAGATCGGCGCGCCCGGCGGACTGCCGCAAATCCTCTCGCTGCGCGGCACGCAGCTGCCCGAGGGCGCGAACGGCGGCTTCGTCGTCGTCTTCGACGACGTGACGCGGCTCGTCGCCGCGCAGCGGAGCGCCGCCTGGGGCGAGGTCGCCCGGCGCCTGGCGCATGAGATCAAGAATCCGCTGACGCCGATCCAGCTCTCCGCCGAACGCTTGCAGGTGAAGCTCGCCGGCAAGCTCGCGCCCGGCGAAGCCGAAATGCTGGGCCGCTCGACGCAGACGATCATCAATCAGGTGCAGGCGATGAAGCGCATGGTCAACGAGTTTTCCGACTACGCGCGTCTGCCGCCGCCGGAATTGAAGGAAGTCGACCTGAACGCGCTGATCCGCGAACTGCTCGGCCTGTACGAGACTTCGCACGCCGACATCCAGCTCGATCTCGACGCCGCGCTGCCGCCGATCCTGGGCGACGCGACACAACTGCGGCAAATCATCCACAACCTGCTGCGCAACGCCGAGGACGCGCAGGAGGACGAAGCCGAGCCGGTCATCCGCCTGCGCACGCGGCGCGCGGGCGAGGCGGCCGAATTCACCGTGACCGACGCCGGGCCGGGCTTCCCCGAAGAACTCATGGGCCGGGTCTTCGAGCCTTACGTCACGACCAAGGCCGGCGGCACCGGGCTGGGGCTGGCGATCGTCAAGAAGATCGTCGACGAGCACCGCGGCCGCATCCGCATCAACAACCTCCCGGAGGGCGGGGCCGAGGTCGGCCTGTGGCTGCCGCTCGCGCCCGGCGAGGCAGAACAAGGCCCGGACAAGACCGGGGAAACATCGGAAGAAGAGAACTGACATGGCGCAAATACTGGTCGTCGACGACGAAATGGGAATTCGTGAATTGCTCTCGGAAATCCTCTCCGACGAGGGGCACAGCGTCACGCTGGCCGAAAACGCCGCGTCGGCGCGCAAGGCGCGCGCCGAAAAGCGGCCCGACCTCGTGCTGCTCGACATCTGGATGCCCGATACCGACGGCATATCGCTCCTCAAGGAGTGGTCGTCGGCCAACCTGCTGACGATGCCGGTGGTGATGATGTCCGGCCACGGGACGATCGACTCGGCGGTCGAAGCCACGCGCGTCGGCGCGGTCGACTTTCTGGAAAAGCCGATCGCGCTGCAAAAGCTGCTGCAAACGGTCAAGAAGGCGTTGAAGCGCGACGTGTCCGCGGCCAAGCCGCCGCTCACGCTCGACGCCTTCGCGCGCTCGCCGCTGCTGCGCGATCTGCGCAAGCGCCTGGAACAGGCCGCGGCCAACACCTCGGTGCTGCTCCTCAAAAGCGCAACCGGCAGCATCGCCGAAATCTGCGCGCGCACGCTGCAAGCGCCCAAAACGCCCTGGCTCGACTTTTCGGCGACCGGCGCGCCGCTCACGCAGGAAATGCTCGAAAACGCCGCCGGCGGCATGTTGTTCATCGCCGACCTGATGCTCTTCGGCCGCTTGCAGCAGAAGAACCTCGCCTTCGCGCTGGAGCGGCTGGAAAAATACAATCTGCGCCTCGTCGCCGCGATCTCGCAGCCCTTGGGCGCGCTCGTCGACGCCGGCTGGGATCCGGCGCTCATCTCGCGCCTGGGCGAGGTCTGGGTCGCGCTGCCGCAGCTCACCGGCCACGCCGACGAAGTGCCCGAAATCGCCTGTCTGGTGCTCTCGCACTTGGTCGAGCGGCACGGAATGCCCGCCCGGCGCTTTTCGACGGCGGCGCTCAACGCCCTGCGCCTGCATCGCTGGCAGGGCGAGTGGATGGAGTTGCTGGCGACGGTCAGGAACCTCGCCGTCACCGCGCTGGAGGACGAAATCACCGCCGAGGACGTGGAAAACGTCCTGCGCCGCAGCGCCGACGCCGAACCGCGCGCCGTTCCCGTCTGGCCGCTCTTCAGCCAGCCGCTGCGCGAAGCGCGCGAAGCCTTCGAACGCCAGTACCTCGAATACCACATGCGCAACGAACGCGGCAACATGATGCGAATCTCCGAAAAAACCGGCCTCGAACGCACGCACCTTTACCGCAAGCTCAAGCAGTTGGGGTTGTATGTGGGGAGGAGGATGGACGAGGCTGAGTGAGGGAAGGGGGAAGGGAGAAGGGGAAAACCGGAGTGAAAGGTGAAAGGTGAAAGGTGAAACGTGAAAGGTGAAATGTGAAATGTGGAATGTGGAATGTGAAATGTGAAATGTGAAATGTGAAATGTGGAAATTCGATGGACGAAAAATCGGCGCGCCGGGCGTAGGGAAGCGATGTAGGGGCGATCTGCGATCGCCCGCGGGCGAACACAGTTCGCCCCTGCGAAGGGAGGCGACGCGCCGGTGAACTTTCTGTATCCTGTCTCCTGACATCTCGCGGGAATTCGACGGCCGCCCGGCGATTCGGAAAAAACGCCCGGCGCTCCTTCCGGTTTTCTCACGTTTCACCTTTCACGTTTCACCTTTCACCTTTCACCTTTCACGTTTCACTTTTCACTCACATTTCACTCCGTCACACAGAAATCCGCCAACACGATGAGGCCCCCATGACCCAGCCGCTCCGCAACGACACCCTCCTTCGCGCGCTGCTGCGCGAGCCGACGGAATACACGCCGGTCTGGCTGATGCGGCAGGCGGGGCGGTATTTGCCGGAATACGTCGAAACGCGCGCGCGGGCGGGCAGCTTCATGCGGCTGTGCAAGACTCCGGCGCTCGCCTGCGAGGCGACGCTGCAGCCGCTCGCTCGCTTCCGGCTCGACGCGGCGATTCTCTTTTCCGACATCCTGACGGTGCCCGACGCGATGGGGCTGGGGCTTTATTTCGCCGAGAACGAGGGGCCGCGCTTCGAGCGGCCGTTGCGCGAGGAATGGGCGATCCGCGACCTCGAAGCGCCCGACCCCTGGGAGCATCTGCGCTACGTGATGGACGCCGCCGCCGAGGTTCGCCGGGCGCTCGCCGACGCCGCGCCGCTCATCGGCTTTGCCGGCAGCCCCTTCACGCTGGCCTGCTACATGGTCGAAGGCGGCGCGGGCGGCGGCGAATTCCGCCATCTCAAGACGATGCTCTACGACCGGCCCGATCTGCTGCACCGCATTCTCGCCGTCAACGCCGAGGCCGTCGCGCGCAGCCTCAACGCGCAGATCGAGTCCGGCGCGCAGGCCGCGATGCTCTTCGACACCTGGGGCGGCAGCCTGACGGGGCCGGCGTTCCGCGAGTTCTCGCTGATGTATATACAACAGGTCGTCGCCAATCTCATCCGCGAAAAGGACGGCCGGCGCGTGCCGACGATCGTCTTCGTCAAGGGCGGCGGCGCGTGGCTCGAAGCCATCGCCGATTGCGGCTGCGACGCGGTGGGCCTCGACTGGACCGCCGATCTCGGCGCGGCGCGCGCGCGCGTCGGTGGCCGCGTCGCCCTGCAGGGCAACCTCGACCCGTCCGCGCTGCTCGCCTCGCCGGAGGCCATCGTCCGCGAGGCGCGCGCCGTGCTCGACGCCTTCGGCCCCGGCGACACCGGTCACGTTTTCAACCTCGGCCACGGCGTCTCGCGTTTCACGCCGCCCGAACACGTCGGCGCGCTCGTCGACGCGGTGCACGAATACAGCCGCGCCGGGCGAGCGAAATAATCAGAAAATCGCCATTCGGTCAACTTCCGGGATGTATTTATGCACAAAAACCCTCTTAGCCGTTACCGCCCGTCACGGGAAGCCCGAAAAATCAGGGGCTTATTTTTAACTATCTGATTTCGTTGAAAAAAATGCCTGCCTCTTTTTTGGGCAACCCAAGGTAAATCATTGACGCGAACGAGATTCCGCCGGTTTCGCGCAGCTTCTTCCACAGATTTATCCACAGAAATTGTGCACAACCGGAAAACCCGCGACAGGCTAAAGAGTTAGAGTGATTTTGAAGAAACCGGACGAACAAAATGAGCCAAATTAATGCGGGAAACCGTAAGCCAGGGGGCGGAAACCCGGTTTCGCCGGGCGTCGAAAGGCGCGCCTCCCCCTCTCCCTCGGCCCCTCCCCTGCAAGGGGGGAGGGGGGAGGTCGGGAGACAGGAGACAGGAGACAGGAGACAAAGCGCCGCCGCCTCTTTCCCGGCTCTTTCCTCACGAGGGGGAAGTCAAAACGCCGCCCCCTCTCCCCCAGCCCCTCCCCCGCGAGGGGGGAGAGGAGAAGAGGTCGGAAAACAGAAGACAGAGCGCCTCCCCCTCTCCCCCGGCCCCTCCCCCGCGAGGGGGGAGGGGAGAAGAGGCCAGGAGACAGGAAACAGGAAACAAAGCGCCGCCGCCATTTCTTCCGCCCCCCTCCCCCCTCGCGGGGGAGGGGCCGGGGGAGAGGGGGTGCGTACATCAAATATTGAACCCCCCGCGCCCAACGCCGAAGTTGATTCCGCTTCCGCCGGCCGTCCCCTGTCTCCTGTCTCCTGTCTCCGGTCTCCTGTCGCTTCCGCCTCCCTCCCCCCTCGCGGGGGAGGGGCCGGGGGAGAGGGGGCGCATCCATCAAATATTGAACCCGCCACAACCAACGCCGAAAACGACCCCGCCCGCGCCGGGCGCCCTCTGTCTACTGTCTCCTGTCCCCTGTCTCCTGTAGCCCGCATCGCCCTTGGCGTCCCTCTGCGCCGACTGTTCGACTACAGCGCGCCGCCGGAGTTGAATCTGACGCCCGGCGACGTGGGGCGGCTGGCGCGGGTGGGCTTCGGGCGGGGGGCGCGGGTCGGCGTGATCGTCGCGCTGGCCGAATCGTCCGAACTGCCCGGCGAGCGCATCAAGCCGGTCGAGGGCGTCCGGCGCGACCTGCCGCCGCTGCCGCCGGACTGGTTCCGGCTGATGGAATTCTGCGCTTCCTACTACCAAACGCCGCTCGGCGAAGCGATGCTCTCGGCGCTGCCCGCCGCGCTGCGCCGCGTCGATCCGCCCAAGGCGCGCGCCGGGCGCGCGGGCAAGCCGCCGGCCGCTGCCGTCGCGCCGGAACTCACCGCCGAACAGCGCCGGGCGCTGGAGAGGATCGCCGCCGACGGGCCGGGCTTCCACGCCTATCTGCTGCACGGCGTGACCGGCAGCGGCAAGACCGAAGTCTATCTGCGGCTTCTGGAACGCACGCTCGCCGCCGGGCGTTCGGCGCTGCTGCTGGTACCGGAAATCAACCTCACGCCGCAATTCGAGGCGCGCGTCGCCGGGCGTTTCCCCGACGCCGGCCTCGTCTGCCTGCACAGCGACCTCGCCGCGCCGGCGCGCGCGCGCCACTGGAAGGCGGCGCTCGAAGGCCGCGCGCGCATCGTGCTCGGCACGCGGCTCGCCGTCTTCACGCCGATGCCGGACTTGGGCCTCATCGTCGTCGACGAGGAGCATGACCCTTCGTTCAAGCAGCAGGACGGGATGCGCTACTCGGCGCGCGACTTGGCCGTTTTCCGCGCGCGCGACCGCGACATCCCGGTCGTGCTCGGCTCGGCGACGCCCTCGCTCGAAAGCTGGGCGAACGCCGCCGCCGAACCCGGCCGCCCGGCGCGCTACACGCGGCTCACGCTCGAGGAGCGCGCCGTCGCCGGGGCGCGGCTGCCGGCCGTGCAGCGTATCGACACGCGCGGCGAAAAGCTGCAGGAGGGCCTCTCCGGCGCGCTGCTCGAAGCCATCGCCCGGCGCTTGCGGCGCGGCGAACAAAGCCTCGTCTTCCTCAACCGCCGCGGCTACGCCCCGGTGCTTTCCTGCCCGGCCTGCGGTTGGGTGAGCCAATGCCCGCACTGTTCGGCCAATCGCGTCGTCCACCTCGCCGACCGTCGCCTGCGCTGCCACCATTGCGGCGCGGAAGCCCCCATCCCGCGCGCCTGCCCGACCTGCGGCAATCAGGACATCCACCCCTTCGGCCAGGGCACCCAACGCATCGAAGCGCGCCTCAAGGCGCTGTTCCCCGCCGCCCGCGTCCTGCGCCTCGACCGCGACGCCGCCCGCACCCGCGCCCGTTGGGAGGCGCTGCTCGCCACCGTCGCGGCGGGCGAGGCCGACATCCTCGTCGGCACGCAAATCATGGCCAAGGGGCACGATTTCCCCAAGCTGACGCTGGTGGGCGTCGTCGGCGCCGATGCCTCGCTGCACGCCGCCGATTTCCGCGCCCCGGAGCGTCTGTTCCAGCAGTTGCTGCAAGTCGGCGGTCGCGCCGGGCGCGCCGAACTTCCCGGCGAAGTCCTCATCCAGACCGAATACCCCGAACACCCGCTCTACCGCTGCCTCGCCCGTCACGATTTCGCCGCCTTCGCCGCGATGGAATTGGACGCCCGTCAGGCCGCCGCTTTCCCGCCGTTCTCGCATCAGGCGATGCTCAAGGCCGACGCCCCGCAACTGGCCGCCGCCGTCGATTTCCTGCGTCAGGCGCGCCAACTCGCCGCCCGCCACGCCCCCCCGACGCTGCGCGTTTTCGACCCGGTGCCGATGCGCCTCACCCGTCTCGCGCGCCGCGAACGCGCCCAACTGCTCGTCGAAGCGGGGCAACGCGGGCTTTTGCAGGATTTCCTGACTCGCTGGCTCGAAGACGTGCGCGCCCTGCGCGCGCCGCGAGATTTGCGCTGGCAGGTGGATGTCGACCCGTTGGAGGTTTGAAGTACGTTTGTTCTTCGCCACGATTATCCTGCCAGATGGCAAGATAAATGGCAAAATAAACGTCATATTTTTGCCGGAACTCATCCATGCGAGAAAACAACCGGACTGAATTCAAGCGCGAACTGAGCGATCGTTTCGAGCGCGCCGTGGTGTCGTTCCTCAACTATGCGGGCGGCGGCGAAATCGTCATTGGCGTCGACGATGATGGCGTGCCTGTCGGCGTCGAGGACGTGGATGCGACCCAACTCAGAATCGTCGACCGGATTCGCAACAACATCCGCCCGCAAACGCTCGGCCTGTTCGACGTGGTGCAAACACAGATCGACCGCAAAAACGTCATTCGCGTCATCGTTTCCTGCGGCGGGCAGCGCCCTTACTACATCCGCAAATTCGGCATGACCGAACAGGGATGTTTCGTTCGGGTCGGCAGTTCGACCCAACCAATGAGCGAGCAGATGATCGAAGAATTGCTCGCCAAACGTCAGCAGATCACCCTACAAACCATGGCCGCGCCTCGTCATAACCTGACGTTCAAACAGCTTTGCATATATTACGAGGAAAAGAATCTCGAACCGACGACGCAGTTCCTCGATAACCTCGATTTGCGACAGGCAAGCGGTGAATTCAACTACGCCGCGTATCTGCTCGCGGACGAAAACGGCATCTCGGTCAAAGTAGCGACTTATGCGGGAACGGACAAAGTCGATTTGCTGGAAACACGCGAATACGGCAACCGATGCCTGATTACCGCAACGCATCGCATTCTCGATCGGTTGGATTCCGAAAACCGAACCTACGCAAAAATCACCGCCAAGACCAGACTCGAAAAGGAACGGGTCAACTCCATCGCCCTGCGTGAGGCCGTCATCAACGGCGTCGTCCACAACGACTATACGAAAGGCGTGCCGCTGATCGAAATTTTCAGCGACAGAATCGTCGTCACCTCCTGTGGCGGTCTGGTCGACGGGCTGTCCGAGGCGGATTTTTTCAAGTGTCGTTCCATGCCTCGCAACCGCGAACTCATGCGCGTGTTTCGTGACATGGAACTCGTCGAACAAATCGGGTCGGGCATGAGTCGCATCCTGAAAGTCTATGATCGTTCGATATTTGAATTGTCACCGGGCTTTACCGTCGTATCTTTTCCGTTTGAAAAGGCGTTTATCGCGTCAAGCGGCAAGGTGGTTGGCAAGAAAAATGGCAAGATAAAAACCACGCTGGATGTACTCAAGAACAATCCCGACGCGACGATCGTACAACTCGCGGAACTCACGGGAAAATCGCCAAGAACGCTTTCACGCGAACTCAAGGAATATCAAATTGCCGGGCTTCTGCGCCGGGAAGGTGCAAGGAAGAAAGGCCGATGGATCGTGGAGTAAATTACGCCGTCGCCCCCACCGGCAGCGCCGTCTTGTCCACCACCTTGCGCAGCACGAAGCTGGTGTGCACCCCGGAGACGCCGGCGATGCGGGTGATGCGTTGCAGGAGCAATTCCTGATAGGCGTCCATGTCGGCGACGACGACTTTCAACTGGTAGTCGGCGGATTGGCCAGTGATGAGCAGGCATTCGAGCACGGCGTCGAGCTTGGCGATTTCGGCTTCGAAGTTGGCGAAACGCTCCGGGGTGTGGGCGTCCATCGAGATGTGCAGCAGCGCGGTGAGCGACAGCCCCAACTGGCGGGCGTCGAGCAGGGCGCGGTAGCCGGCGATGAGTCCCGATTCCTCCAACGCCCGCACGCGGCGCAGGCAGGCGGAGGGCGACAGACTGACGCGGTCGGCGAGGTCTTGGTTGCTGATGCGGCCTTCGGCTTGCAGCACGGCGAGGATTTGGCGGTCGTAACGGTCGAGAGGCATGGTGGCGGCTCCGAAACAGGGGCGATGGCGGATTATTGCGCGATATATTTATATTCTGCAATTTTCGTTCGTTTCGACGCCAAATCGAACAAACATTGCAATCGTCTGCGCCGCATGGCCGCGTAGGATGGCGGACATCGTCAGTCGCGTCACGAGCGCGGCGACGAAGCCGGAGCCACAAGCCACCAGCGAAAATCCTCCTCGCACGTCATTCCCGCTTTCGCGGGAATGACGGCCATATACCTCCTGAAAGACCGCCGCCATGATGCTTGCCAACCCCGCCGCGAAATACCATCCGTTCCCGCCGATTCGCCTTGCCGACCGGCAGTGGCCGGATCGGACGCTCACCCATGCGCCGATATGGATGAGCACCGACCTGCGCGACGGCAATCAGGCATTGTTCGAGCCGATGGACGTGGAACGCAAGATGCGCATGTTCCGCGCCCTGTGCGCCATCGGGTTCAAGGAAATCGAAGTCGGCTTCCCGGCGGCATCGCAGACCGAATTCGACTTCGTGCGCTACCTCATCGACGGCGGCCACATTCCCACCGACGTCACCATCGAAGTGCTGACGCAGGCACGCGACGACATCATCGACCGCACGCTGGAAGCGGTGCGCGGCGCGCGGCGCGCCATCGTGCACGTCTACAACGCCACCTCGCCCACGTTCCGCGAAGTGGTGTTCAACATGCGCAAGGAGGAAATCGTCGCGCTCGCCTCCAACGCGGTGACGCGCATCCAGCGCCTCGCCGCGACCATGCCGGAGACGGAAATCGCGCTCGAATACAGCCCGGAGACGTTTTCCGCCACCGAACTGGAATTCGCCCGCGAGGTGTGCGACGTGGTGACCGGCATCTGGGACGCTTCGCCGCAACGCAAGGTGATTCTCAACCTGCCCGCCACGGTGGAGCTGGCCACCCCCAACAACTACGCCGACCAAATCGAATGGATGCACCGCAACCTCGCGCGCCGCGACGGCGTCGTGTTGTCGCTGCATCCGCACAACGACCGCGGCACCGGCGTCGCCGCCGCCGAACTCGGCCTGATGGCGGGCGGCGACCGCGTCGAAGGGTGCCTGTTCGGCAACGGCGAACGCACCGGCAACGTCGATTTGGTGACGCTGGCGCTGAACCTCTATACGCAGGGAGTCGCGCCGGGGCTGGATTTCTCCGACATCTCGGAAGTGGCGCGCACCTTCGAGCAATGCACCGGAATGCCGATTCACCCGCGCCACCCCTACGCCGGCGATCTGGTGTTCACCGCTTTCTCCGGCTCGCATCAGGACGCCATCCGCAAGGGTTTCGCGGTGCAGAAGCCCGACGCGCCGTGGAAGCTGCCCTATCTCACCATCGACCCCGCCGACATCGGGCGCGATTACGACTCGGTGATCCGGGTCAACTCGCAATCCGGCAAGGGCGGCATCGCGTGGTTGCTGCAGACGCGCTACGGCATCGCCATGCCGCGCCGCCTGCAAGTGGAGTTTTCGCGCGAAGTGCAGCGCGAGACCGAAAACGGCGGCGAGATGAGCGCCGAGGCGATCTGGCGGCTGTTCTCGCGCACCTATCTGGAAATCGCCACGCCGGTGCGCTACGTCGAACACCACCTGCGCGAGCAGGGCAAGGCGCAGGGCATCGAACTGGTGCTCGACATCGACGGCGAGCGCCGCGCCCTCACCGGCAGCGGCAACGGCCCCATTGACGCCGCCATCCACGCCTTGCGCGGCGCGGGATTCGTCGTGCAGGTGCGCAGCTACGAGGAACTGTCGCTCGGCGCCAGCCGCGACGGCGGCGAGGCGCGCGCCTGCGCTTTCCTCGAACTGGTCGGCGAAGCCGGCGGCTCGCCGCGCTACGGCGTCGGGCTGGACGAAAACATCGTCACCGCCTCGCTGCGCGCGCTGGTGAGCGGCATCGACCGCTTGGGCGACGCCGCCCGCGTCCGCCGCGTCGCCTGATCCAAGGCTACTAAACGTGACATTTGGCACGTTTCGCGTCTGCGCCTGTGGTTAACCACAATGCGTAACACACGCATGGACAGTTATATTTTGAATATGAAACGGGTGCCGTTCTGGATTCCATTAACGTATCGGCGTTATTTAGAGCGGATGAAAATAATACTTTGCCTCGGGCAGGCGAAGGGGATGGAGTGTGGCGCCGACTCGCTCCAGCATT
>JAISSY010000127.1 GCA_031272995.1 Azoarcus sp. | reverse complement strand
CCGATGACCAGCGCGCCGTCGGCGGGCATCAGTTGCAGGTGGCGACCGGCGAGGTCGATGTCGGCGCGCTGCATCAGCGCCACGTTGACGCGCTCGTTCAACAGGTCGAGCGGGTGGGTGATGGTGGTTTCGGCGGTGTGTCGCCAGTCGTAGCGCCACACCCGCAAGAGGCCGGTTTTGCCCTTGATGGCGATGCGGTCGATGCTGGTGCACAGCACGCGCTTGGATTCGGGCAGGCATTCGTAGAGAGCTTCGCCGAGCAGGATTTCGTTCGCTTCGGCGCGGTCGCCGAGGCGGGAGGCGACGTTGACCGCGTCGCCGTAGCAATCGCCACGATGCTCGACCACCGAGCCGTATTCGATGCCGACTTTCAGCCCCAATTGCGTGTGTACGTTGTTCAACTGTTCGAGGTTGAAGTCGTAGAGCACGTCGCGGGTGCGCGAGGCGGCTTCCACCGCGACCTCGCTTTCCTCGAACAGCACCAGCAGGCCGTCGCCGAGATATTTGACCACCCGCCCGCCGCACATGGAGAAGTGCTTGCCGAGCATTTGCGTGCAGCGCGTGACGACCTGCGTCGCCACGGTGTTGCCCTGCAACTCGAACAGCTTGGTGCTGCCGGTGATGTCGGCGAACACCACCGCCTTTTCGGTCTGCTCGCCGCCGCCGGTCGATGGGTTCGAGTCGTCAGCCTGAGCCATTTTTCAATCCGCCTGCGGCAATTCGATTTTGCCGTCGGTGCTGTATTGATAATCGCGGAAGACGTGTTCGACGGTGAGCAACTGGTATTTGCCGTCTTCGCCGCGCCGGCTGGTTTCCTTCAGCCGCCAGGTGAGCTGTCCGCAAGTCCAGCAATCGTAATTGCGCATCTGGGTGCACAGACAGGTTTTGTCGTGCACCTTGATTTTTTGCCCTTCGCCGAGGCGCAGGCGTTCGCGCTCGTAGGATTCGGCGTAGGTGCAATGGCCGGTCGCATCCAGCAGGTAGCCGAAGGCTTCGCAGTTGGGGCGCGTGCCGGCGTCGACCGCCGGGCAGTTGCGCAACATGCGCATCGGGTAGCCGGTGGGCGAGATGCGGTTGACTTCGATGAGTTCTTCGGTGGCCTCGAAATACTTCTGCTTTACTTCGTCGGGCAGGCCGCATTCGCGGGTGACGGTGAAGCGCGTCGCCACCTGCACCGCCGAAGCGCCCAGTTCGAGCATGTTCACCGCATCGCTGCCGGTGAAGATGCCGCCGGCGGGAATCAGCGGGATGTCGAGCTTTTCGGCGCGCAGCCAGTCGCGGATTTCGCTGAAGATGGAAACGAGGTCGTACTGCGCCCAATCGTCGCCGAAACCGAGGTGGCCGCCGGCCAGCGGGCCTTCGACCACGACGTAATCGGGCAGACGTTCGCTGCGCGCGTTCTTCTTGAGGAACAGTTGCAGGGCGCGCAGGGACGAAACGATGATGCCGAGCTTGACGTCGCGGAAGCGCGGGTGGTCCTGAATGAGCGCGAAGGAGCCGAGATGCAGCCCGGCGGCGAGGGTGATGCCGTCGATGCCGGCGTCCATCGCCGAGCGCAGCCGCACGCGCAGGGTTTCGCGCGGCGCGTTCATCGTCAGCTTTTCCATGCAGTTGACGAAAATCAGCCCCGGCCCGCGCTTGGCTTCCATGGTGGTGCCGATGTAGAGCTTCGTCGCCTCGGCGAGCAGGCCGAGGTCGAATTGCGCCACCGACTTGTCGAGGTTGCCGACGTTGGACTTGTACTGCCGTAGCCTGTCCTTGACGTAGTGGGTGTGGTACTCGCGGTCGGTGACGGTGTGAATCATCGCGTCGGAAATATGGCCAATGCCGCCCAGACGCGCCGCCTCCACCGCCAGCGCGGAAGTCGAGATGTCGACCCCCATGCCGCCGGTGACAATCGGCACCAACTCGTGCGAGCCGAGCCGCAGGCGAAAATCATCAACACGCTTCATCGTATGGCCATATCTGTGTTCTGACGCGGGGCGCCATTATCGCCTACCGCCGCGATAGATGCGCAAGCCGGCGAAGATTCCTTTTTCCATCATTCGACGGTGACGCTCTTGGCGAGGTTGCGGGGTTTGTCGACGTCGGTGCCGCGCACCAACGCCACATGATAGGCGAGCAACTGCAAGGGAACGACGTGCAGCACCGGCGAGAGCATTCCGTAATGCTCCGGCATGTGCATGATGTGGACGCTCTCCGAACCGACGATTTCGCTGCCGGCGTCGGCGAAAACGTACAACTCGCCGCCGCGCGCCCGCACTTCCTGTAGATTTGATTTGAGCTTTTCCAGCAACTCGTCGGCGGGAGAAACCGCGATGACCGGCATGTTCTTGTCGACCAGCGCCAGCGGCCCGTGCTTGAGTTCACCCGCCGCATAAGCCTCGGCGTGGATGTAGGAAATCTCCTTCAATTTGAGCGCGCCTTCCATGGCGATGGGCCAGTGCCGCCCGCGACCGAGGAAAAGCGCGTGCTCCTTGCTGGCGAAACGCTGCGCCCATTGTTCGATTTGGGGTTCGAGTTCGAGCACTTTCTGCACCGCCACCGGCAGGTGACGCAGCGCGCCGAGGTGGGTTTCCTCCTCGGTGGTGGACAGCCGCCCGTTCAGCTTGGCGAGCACCAGCGTGAGCAGCGCGAAAGCCGCCAACTGGGTGGTGAACGCCTTGGTCGAGGCGACGCCGATTTCCGGCCCGGCGCGGGTGATGAAGCGCAGCGCCGCTTCGCGCACGATGGCCGATTCCGGCACGTTGCAGATGGCCAGCGTCAAATCCATGCCCAACTCGCGGGCGTATTTGAGCGCCGCCAGCGTGTCGGCGGTCTCGCCCGATTGCGACACCGCGACGACGAGAGTGTCGGGCGTCGCCACCGGCTTGCGGTAACGATATTCGCTGGCGATTTCCACCGCGCACGGCAGCCCGGCGAGCGCCTCCAGCCAGTAGCGCGCCACCAGCCCGGCGTGATAGCTGGTGCCGCAGGCGAGGATTTGCACCCGCCGCACCGCCTTGAACACGGTCTCCGCCTCGACCCCGAAGTGGCGCGGCGAAGCCGAACCGCCGCCCGTCACCAAACCGAGCGTGTCGGCGAGCGCGCGCGGCTGCTCGAAGATTTCCTTCTGCATGTAGTGGCGGTACTGCCCCAGTTCCACCGCGTCGGCGGCAAGGCTGGAGAGGTTGACCGCGCGCTCCGCCGTCGCGCCGTCCGGTCGCACGATGCGGTAGCCGTCGCGGCGCAGTTCGGCGAGGTCGCCGTCTTCCAGATAGATGACCTTGCGCGTCACCTGCAGCAGCGCGGCGGTGTCGGAAGCCGCGTACATGCCGTCCTCGCCGACGCCCACCAGCAGGGGCGAACCGCGCCGCGCCACCACGGCGCGCTCCGGGTCGGCGGCGGAGACGACGCCGATGGCGTAAGCGCCTTCGAGTTCGTTGGTGGCGCGGCGCACCGCTTCGAGCAGGTCGGGAGCGTCTTTCAGCTTGCGATGGACGAGATGGGCGATGGCCTCGGTGTCGGTGTCGGAAGCGAATTCGTAGCCCTCGGCCTGCAAGGCGGCTTTCAGCGCCTCGAAATTCTCGATGATGCCGTTATGCACCACGGCGACCGTGCCGGAGACGTGCGGATGGGCGTTGCGCTCCGAGGGCACGCCATGCGTCGCCCAACGGGTGTGGGCGACGCCGAGGGTGGCGCTCGCCTGCTGCGCCTCGGCGAGCGCCGCCAGTTCGGCGACGCGCCCGCAAGCGCGCAGACGCCGCAGTTCGCCATCGGCGACCAGCGCCAGACCGGCGGAGTCGTAGCCGCGATATTCGAGCTTGCGCAACCCTTCGAGCAGGACGGGAACGACGTTGCGTTTGGCGATGGCTGTGACGATGCCGCACATGAAGGCTTCTCCTGAGAGTCGGGGCGTCAGGTCTTCTTTTTGACCGGACGTTCCCAACCGGGAATGCTGCGTTGGCGGGCGCGCGAAACCGTGAGCTGGTCGGGCGGCGCATCGTGGGTGAGAGTGGTGCCGGCGCCGAGCGTCGCGCCGCGCCCCACCTTCACCGGGGCGACCAACTGGGTGTCGGAGCCGATGAACACGTCGTCGCCGATTTCGGTGCGGTATTTGTTCGCGCCGTCGTAATTGCAGGTGATGGTGCCGGCGCCGATGTTGACGCGCGCTCCCACGTCGGCGTCGCCGACGTAGGCGAGGTGGTTGGCCTTGGATTGGTCGGCGACCTTGCTGTTCTTGATTTCGACGAAATTGCCCACGTGCACGCCGTTGCCGAGCACGGTGCCCGGACGGGTGCGGGCGAAAGGCCCGATGACGCACTCCGCGCCGATGCTGGTGCTGTCCAGATGCGAGAACGGCGCGACTTTGCTGCCCGCGCCCACGCTCACGTCGCGCAGCACGCAGTTCGCGCCGATTTTTACCCCGTCGTCCAGAACGACGCGCCCCTCGAAAACGCAATTCACGTCGATTTCCACGTCGCGTCCGCAGGAGAGTTCGCCGCGCACGTCGAGCCGCGCCGGGTCGATGAGGGTGACGCCCGCTTCCATCAGTCTGGCGGCGATGGACGATTGATATATGCGCTCCAGCGCCGCGAGTTGGGGCTTGCTGTTCACGCCCAGGGTTTCGGCGACCGAATCCGGCGCGACGGTGACCACCTCCACCCCCGCCGCGACCGCGAGTCCGATGACGTCGGTGAGGTAATACTCGCCCTGCGCGTTGTCGTTGCCGACCTGCGCCAGCCATTCGCGCAGCCTCGCCACCGGCGCGGCGAGAATGCCGGTGTTGACCTCGCGCACGCGGCGCTCGTCGGCGCTGGCGTCCTTTTCCTCGACGATGCGCGCGACGCGCCCGGAGGCGTCGCGCAGGATGCGCCCATAGCCGGTGGGGTCTTCCAGTTCGACGGTGAGCAGCGCCAGCCGCTCGCCCCCGGCGGCGGCAATCAACCTGCCGAGAGTGTCGGCGCCAATCAGCGGCACGTCGCCGTAGAGCACCAACGCCTGTTCGCCGTCGGCCAGATGCGGCAGCGCCTGCTGCACGGCGTGGCCGGTGCCCAGTTGCGGATGCTGCTCCACCCAGACGATGCCGGGGCCGTCGAGCCGCGTCCGCACCGCCTCGCCGCCGTGGCCGTAAACCACGCAGATGCGGCTCGCCTGCAAGGCGCGGGCACTGGCGAGCACGTGCGCGAGCAAGGGCTGACCGGCCAGCGGTTGCAGCACTTTGGGCAGGACGGAGCGCATACGCTTGCCCTGACCGGCGGCAAGAATGACGACTTCCATGGATGGCATTTTTCCGCGAAAAAACGGCTTGGATTCTAGCATGTGGCGGCGGTTCCTCTCCGCCGATTTCAGCGCCGGCGCGGCTCACGCGCATCGCATGAAACTTCGGGAAATGTGCCGCACCGGAGTTCATGCGAATGCGGACAGCGAGGCTCAAATACTGCTAGGATGCTTAGTCTCGTGGCCTTTCGGGCGCGCCGTCATCGCTGCTACAAGGAACCGCATGGATTACCTTGCCGATTCGTTCATTCAGAATCGCACCTTCGACGAAATCGAGGTGGGCGACTCGGCGCGATTGTCCCGCACGCTGCGCACCGAGGACATCCATCTGTTCGCCGCCATTTCCGGCGACATCAACCCCACCCATCTCGACCCCGAATTCGCCCACGCCGGGCAGTTCCGCGACGTGGTCGGCCACAGCCTGTGGGGCGCGACCCTGATTTCCGCCATCCTCGGCAACGAATTCCCCGGCCCCGGCACGGTATATGTTTCGCAGAGCCAGAATTTCTGGCGCCCGGTGACGGTGGGCGACGTCCTCACCGTCACCGTGACCTGCCGCGAGAAGTTCGAGCACAACCATCACATCGTCTTCGACTGCACGGCGGTCAACCAGACCGGCGTCAAGGTCATGGACGGCGTGGCCGAAGTCACCGCGCCGACGCAGCGCATTCGTCGCCCCAAGGTGCTGCCGCCCAAAGTCACCGTCGCCGACCGCGAGGAGCGTTTCCGCCGTCTGCTCTCGATTACCGAAGGTCTCGCGCCGATACGCGTCGCCGTGGTCAGCCCCTGTGACGGCGATTCCCTGCGCGGCCCCTTGCAGGCGGCGCTCGTCGGACTCGTCGAACCGATACTCGTCGGCCCCCGCCGTCGCATCCGCGAACTGGCCGAGGAGCAGGATTTGGAGTTGCAGGGCGTGCGCATCATCGACGCCGACGACGACCGCGCCGCCGCCGCCATCGCCGTGGCGCTGTGCCGCGACGAAGGCGTCGCCGCCCTGATGAAAGGTTCGCTGCACACGCGCGAATTGATGCGCGCCGTGCTCGCCAAGGCGGACGGCCTGCAAACCGGGCGGCGCGTCAGCCACGTCTCGCTCGCCAGCGTGCCGGGCTATCCGCGCCTGCTGATGGTCACCGACGCCGCCATCAACATCGCGCC
The DNA here is from genome assembly GCA_031272995.1 of Azoarcus sp. Taxonomy (GTDB): domain Bacteria; phylum Pseudomonadota; class Gammaproteobacteria; order Burkholderiales; family Rhodocyclaceae; genus WRNU01. The sequence goes on along the minus strand of JAISSY010000127.1, from coordinate 24,210 downwards.
GACCCTCGACGAGAAGGTCGGCATCGTCGACAACGCCATCGACCTCGCCCACATGCTCGGCATCGACACGCCGAAAGTGGCGCTGCTGGCCGCCACCGACCGCGTCAGTCCGCTGATGCCGGCGACAAAAGACGCCGCCGCGCTGGTGGAAATGGCCAAGGCCGGGCGCTTCGCCGGCGCGGTGCTCGACGGCCCGCTCGCCTTCGACAAAGCGGTTTCGCCGCGCGCCGCCGCCATCAAGGGCATCGCCTCGCCGGTGGCGGGCGCAGCCGACGTGCTGGTGGCGCACGACATCGAAGTTGCCAACGCCATCATCCGCCAACTCGAACATTTCGTCGGCGCCATGATGGGCGGCATCGTCCTCGGCGCGCGCGTGCCCATCGTTCTCACCAACCGCGCGGATACCGCGCAAACGCGCATGGTTTCATGCGCAATCGCTCAATTGATTCATCATCACAACAGCAGCAGGGAGGCCAAGTAAGCTCATGAAGTCCATTCTCGTACTCAACGCCGGTTCGTCCAGCCTGAAATTCGCGCTCTTTCCCCTCGAGCCAAAGCTGGCCGAACATCCGGCTCTTTCCGGTCAAATCGAAGGCATCGGCGCCACGCCCAAGCTCTCCGCCAAGACCTCGGACGGCAAGCGTTTTCAGGAAGACGTCTCGGTGTCGGGCGACCAGACCGAGCAGCATCGCCAATCGCTCGCCTATTTGTTCAACTGGATTAAGACCAACGCGCCGGAGCTGAAAATCTCCGCCGCCGGCCACCGCATCGTGCATGGCGGCACGCGTTATCACGCGCCGGAAAAGCTCGACCAATCCGTGCTCTCCTACCTCGAAACCCTGATTCCGCTCGCGCCGCTGCACCAACCGCACAACCTGCGTCCGGTGGCGGAAATCTTCAAGCTGCTGCCCGACGTGGCGCAAGTCGGCTGTTTCGACACCGCTTTCCACCGCGACAACCCGGAAGTGGCGCAAATCTACGGCCTGCCGAAGGCGCTCACCGACGGCGGCATCAAGAGCTACGGCTTCCACGGCCTGTCCTACGACTACATCGTGCGGGCGCTGCCGGAAGTCATCGGCGACAAGGCCAAAAAGCCGCTCGTCATCGCCCACCTCGGCAACGGCGCGTCGATGGCCGCCGTGCGCGACGGCAAGGGCGTGGCGACCACGATGGGCTTTTCCACCATCAACGGTCTCATCATGGGCACGCGCTCCGGCTCCATCGACCCCGGCGTGCTGCTTTATCTGATTGACCAGAAGGGCATGGATTACAAGTCGCTCACCCAGTTGCTCTACAAGGAATCGGGGCTGCTCGGCGTCTCCGGCGTCAGTCAGGACATGCGCGCGTTGCTCGCCTCCGACAAGCCGGAAGCGAAGCTGGCCGTCGAGTTGTTCTGCTACCGCATCGCCCGCGAACTCGGTTCGCTGACGGCGGCGGCGGGCGGTCTGGAGGCGCTCGTGTTCACCGGCGGCATCGGCGAGCACTCGGCGGTCATCCGCGCTCGCGTCTGCGAACTGTCGGCATGGCTCGGCATCGACATCGACGCCGCCGCCAACGACGCCGACAAGCTGCGCATCGACAGCCCCAAGAGCCGCGTCGCCGTGGCGGTGGTGCCGACCAACGAGGAAGGCATGATTGCCCGCTACACCGTGGAAGTTCTCAAGCTGTAAGTAACCATCAGGGAGAAGAAACATGGGTTACAAAGTCCCCGTCGGCATCTCGAACAAGCACCTGCACCTGTCCGAACAGGACCTGGCCGCCTTGTTCGGCGCCGGCCACAAACTCACGCCTTACAAGGAACTCGTCCAGCCCGGCCAATACGCCGCCGAGGAGCAGGTCGACCTCGTCGGCCCCAAGGGTTCGTTCAAGCACATTCGCATCATCGGCCCCACCCGTCCGCAAACGCAGGTCGAAATCTCCAAGACCGACGCGCGAGCGCTCGGCATCGACCCCCCGGTGCGCGAATCCGGCAAGCTCTCCGGCAGCCCCGGCATCAAGCTGGTCGGGCCAAAAGGTGAAGTCACGCTCGGCGAAGGCACCATCGTCGCCTTGCGCCACATCCACCTGTCCCCGTCGCAAGCCGCCGAAGCCGGCGTCAAGGACAAGGATTTGGTCGACGTGAAAACCACCGGCACCCGCCCGCTGATTTTCGAGGACGTGCTCATCCGCTCCGGCGACGCCCACTTCCGCGAATTCCACATCGACACCGACGAAGCCAACGCCGCCGGCTTGGCCAACGGCAACGAGGTGGAAATCCTCAAGAAGCAATAACCCGCGCCGGGCGGCAAAACAAAAACCCGAAGGGCGACCTTCGGGTTTTTGTTTGTTTACCGCGCCAATAATCCTTGAAAATCCGTGGGTGAAGCGCGGATTTTCAAGGATTATCGTTCGGCATAAATTAATTTTTGTGGAACGTAATCCACGAAAATTATAATATTTGTGGATTACGTTCCACAAATATACAGGAATCGCCATGATAGACCGTCTGCTCGCGGACTCGATTCGCCAGAAACTCGCCAGCGGCAAGGCCATCGTGTTGACCGGCGCGCGCCAGACCGGGAAAACCACGCTGCTGCGCGCCCTGTTCGGCGGCGACGAGCGCGCCGTCTGGCTCAACGGCGACGAACCGGACGTGCGCGCCCTGTTCGAGAACATCACTTCGACGCGCCTGAAAGCCATCCTCGGCGACAAAACCCTGCTCGTCATCGACGAAGCGCAACGCATCGCCGACATCGGACTCAAGCTCAAACTGGTCACGGATTCGCTGCCCGACGTGCAGGTCGTCGCCACCGGCAGTTCCTCGTTCGACCTCGCCAACCTGCTCAACGAACCGCTCACCGGCAGGAAGTGGGAATTCCGCCTGCACGCGCTCTCCTTCGCCGAAATGGTCGCGCATCACGGCCTGTTGGACGAACGCCGCCTGCTGCCGCATCGTCTGGTGTATGGCTATTACCCGGATGTCGTCACCCATGCGGGCGAGGAGCGCGAACGTCTGACGGCTCTGGCCGACAGCTATCTCTACAAGGACATCCTGTCGTTCGAGCAAATCAAGAAGCCCGAAAAGCTCAACAAGCTCTTGCAGGCGCTGGCCCTGCAAATCGGCTCGCAGGTTTCGTACAACGAACTCGGCCAACTGTGCGGGCTGGACACCAAGACGGTGGAGAAATACATCGGCATTCTTGAAAAGGCGTTCATCGTCTTTCGCCTCGGCTCCTTCGCGCGCAATCTGCGCAACGAACTCAAATTCAGCCGCAAGATTTACTTCTGCGACAACGGCATCCGCAACGCCGTGCTGGCGAATTTCGCCCAACCGGAAGCGCGCGCCGACGTCGGCCTGCTGTGGGAAAACCTCATGGTCTCCGAACGCCGCAAGCTGCTGGACTACCGGCGCGACCCGGCGAACACGTGGTTCTGGCGCACGGCGCAGCAGAAGGAAATCGACTATCTGGAAGAAAAGGACGGCCACATCGATGCGTGGGAGTTCAAGTGGAATCCGTCCGCGAATCCGCGCCAGCCCACGCAGTTTCTGAAAGCTTACGCGGGCAGCGGTTTCAAGGTGGTGCATCCGGAGAACTACGAGGAGTTTCTGACGGTAAGTAAAGTAGACTGAGTAACCCGAAAACTTTGCAACAGAGAGCATCGAAACATGTCGTCGAACGGTAAAGCGCGGCGCGGTAAGGTTTTGCTGGCGGTTTTGGTCGTTGCCGCGTTGGCGGTGGCGTCGCTGTGGTATCTCAAGCTCCCGGCCTTGGCGTGGTACGGCCTGCGCACCGCCTTCGCCACGGAGGATTGGCGCGAGCGCGGGCTTTGGCTGCCGGACTATCGCGTCACTATCGAGGCGCAACCCATCGCGGGGCTGGAACAAAACGCTTCGGGCATCACCTACAACGACGCCACCGACACGCTGTTCATCGCCATCAACAATCCGTCCCAGATTGCCGAACTGTCCCGTGACGGTTGCCTGTTGCGGATGATTCCCGTCGTCGGCGTCGACGACCTCGAAGGCGTCACCCACGTTCAGGGCGACGAGTTCGCCTTGATTGACGAGCGCAGCCAACAAATCATCTGGACGAAAATCACTCCCGAAACTCGCAGCATCGACGCTGCCGGCGCGCATCGGGTGGGGGTGGGGATTTTTCTCAACGGCAATCTCGGTTTCGAGGGCGTCTCATGGAACAACGCCACGCAAAGCCTGTTCGTCGGCAAGGAGAAATATCCGGTTCGGGTGTTCAGTCTGCAAGGATTGGCGCCGGAGAGCGACCAGCCGGTAAATCTGCAAATCCACGAATGGCAACCAAAGGTGCCGCCGACCCGCTTCATGCGCGACCTGTCCTCCCTTTCCCTGCACGACCGCAGCGGTCACATGCTGTTGTTGAGCGATGAATCGGCGTTGGTGGCGGAATACAGCCAAGAAGGCGCGCTGGTCAGCCTGATGCCGCTATGGCGCGGCTGGCACGGACTCGCGCAGTCCATCCCGCAAGCCGAAGGCGTCACCGTCGACCATCGCGGCATTCTCTACATCGTCTCGGAGCCGAACCTGTTCTACCGCTTCGAGCGCGACGGCGAGGCGGGGGAAGCCCGCAAGGCGAGCGCCTGCACGGCGCAGAGGTGAAATTAAATTCAGGTTGACAACAGCGGATGCCTGTCATACGTTTAAGACAGTTTCGTTGGAATCAACCTTATGCCTTCATCCGCCCCCGCCGACATCCGCATCAACGCTCGCCTTTCCGGCGAGGACGCAGCGCGTTATCAGGAATTGCTCGCCAAGAGCGGGTTGTCGGCTTCCGATTTGTTGCGCGACGCGCTGCGCGAGTACCACACCGCGCACGTCCGTCCAGCGCGCGACCCCATGGCTTTGCTGGCCGGTTACATCGGCTCCGGCAACGGGCCGGAGGACTTGTCGGCGCGCTACAAGCAGTATTTGACCGAGGCGCTGGAAGGCAAAATCCCCCTTTCAGTGCAGGAACCCGGTGCTGCTCACCGATAGCGGCTTCTGGATTGCGCTTGGCAACACGCGCGACCGCCACCACGCCGCCGCGCTGGCGGCAGCGAAGCGTTGGTCGGGCGAGGGTTTCGTAACCACATGGCCGGTGCTCACCGAGGTCACGCATTTACTGGTGGCGCGCATTGGCTTTCACTCGGCGCTCGAATTCATGGATTCCGTGGCGCAGGGGGCGGTGGAGGTTCCCGCGCCACCCGATGACGCGACGATACGCGCCGCTTACCTGATGCGCCGCTACCGGGATTTACCGATGGATTTGGCCGACGCCTCGCTGGTAATCCTCGCCGAAGAACTGGAAGAAGGCCGCATTCTTTCTACCGATTTGCGGGATTTCGGGGGTTATCGGTGGAAGAATACACAGCCGTTTACCAATCTGCTGCTGCCTGATTTTTAAGTTCGACTCCGTTAAGTAACGAATGGTTTTGAGAAGCGTGACCCATTACGCAACTCCGGATAATCACGCCTTTATGAGAATAATTGTCCCGACTACTATGAATCGTGTTTTCTACGAACCCAAAAGGAGGGCTGTGATGCACGTCAATGTAAAGTATAAATATGCGTCCAAACCTGGGATGAAGCCAAATCAAACCGGGCAGTCAGGGTTTTCTGTTCCTAGCAAAACCGAGGGTGCGGCAATTGCACATTTGCGACAAGTGCACCCGCAGTGGGGAGAAATCCTCATTCTGAAGATATGGTGATGAATATTAATTGCGCTTCGGCGACTTGAATTGGACGATTACGCCGAGACGACAGTCTCGGCTACTTTACTGGTTGGTGTATTACGTGGCCTGCGTTGTCGTGGCTTCGGTTTGTCGTAGCTAGTGGTAATAATAATATCATTGGTATCTTTGTCGAAATCTATTGCTTCGACTGAATGAAGATCCCACAAAGCAGAAATACTTGTTTCGACACCACAGACAACTTCTTCGTCTGCCATGTTCTTCTCAGCCAAATCTTCTCTCAGATTACCAATTATGCGAGCAATGCTTGAGAAACAAACTTCACAAAACTCCTCATCGTTATTAATGTCATCTTTCATGTCAGGAAACATATTAACCTTCCATTTTTTATATTTAATTTTATCCACCTGCGTCAGTTCTTGGTAGTCGTCAGTACCAAAAGCAACCTTTTGGACAATATATTCATAGATTGATACGATAACATCGGGGTTACAAAACAGAGCAAGTTTACTGCCCCATTCAACCATTTTTTTAAGTTCTTCTCGTGTTAACTTACCGTCTGTTTTTATTTCGTTAAGAAAATTTATAAACTCCATGTAAATATTGAGCTTTTCTCTGAAAATACCAGAAATTTGATCCCTTTTAATTGCGCTATCAGATTGAGATTTAAGTAGTGCCGCAGTTGCAAAGATAGTGATGACCGACCCAATGCAGCCAACGACAAACTCCTTCGCATACATTGAGATGTACGCATTGTACAGAAGCCTGTAACCGACAAAGATCAACAGACCAAGGCCAAAGGCGAGAACTACGTAGATAACCTTGCGTTTTAAGGCGTCAGACATGATTATATTTGTATATGATGAAAGAGGGGATTGAATGATAATGACGTGTCGCGGAATATACTCGTCAATATTTCTCGCATTGCGCAGAGGCGCCCGTGATTTTTCGGACAGTGCTTGAAACTCTTCCCGGTAAACCACTATGCGTAAAACGTCCTACCCCCCCGGCCTGACCCTCGCAATCCTCACCACATCCGGCACCACCCTTATCCGCCGCATCACCCTTGCCAGATGCAGCCTGTCCCGCACCTGCAAGGTCATCAGCAGATTGACGTAAGGCGCTTCGGCCTGGTCCATCACGGCGCTCTGGATGTTGCAGTCGTCGGCGGCGATGGCGTTGGCGATGCGGACCAACATGCCGCCGTGGCCGGGTTTGCATTGGATGCGGATGGAAACGTCGAACATACGGGTTTCGTCCGGTTCCCATTCGGCGTCGACCCAACGACCGAGGTTGTTGCGCATACGGGTGACGACGGTGCAATCCTGCAAGTGGATTTCGAGGCCGTGGCCGCGACGGATGACGCCGACCACCGGGTCGCCGGGTATCGGCTGGCAACAGCGCGCAAGGTGCATTGCGCCGCCTTCGCCGCCGTGGATTTTCAGGCGCGGGGTGGTCGTGCCTTCGGCCTTGCCGGCGAGGCCGTCCACGCGCTCCTGCGCCAGCAGCAGACGACGCGCCACCGCCACCGGCATACGATTGCCGAGTCCGATGTCGGCGTAGATGTCGCGCATGCTGGCGACGCCGCGGTCGCGCAGGAAACGCTCCCACGCGGCGGGAGCGATTTTGTCGACGGTGAAGCCGTGCGGACGCAGGGCGAGATTGAGCAGACGCTCGCCAAGACTCATCGCCTCGTCCTGCTGCTTGTTCTTGAGGAAGTGACGGATGCGGGCGCGGGCGCGTCCGGTGCGCACGTAGGAGAGCCAGGCCGGATTCGGACTCGGATAGGCCGAAGTGATGATTTCCACCTGGTCGCCGCTTTGCAGTTCGGTGTTGAGCGGGCGATGGTCGGAATTGATGCGGCAGCCGACGCAACGATGGCCGACGTCGGTGTGCACGGCGTAGGCGAAATCGACCGGGGTCGAGCCGTTGGGCAGGGTGAAGATGCGTCCCTTGGGCGAGATGACGAAAACCTCGCCGGGGAACAGATTCACCTTCACCTGTTCGAGAAACTCGCTCGCGCCGCCCGAATTCATCTGTAAATCGAGCAGGGATTGCAGCCACGCGTGCGTCTGCTGCTGCAACTCGTTGACGCTCTTGTCGTCGTCCTTGTAGAGCCAGTGCGCCGCCACGCCCGATTCGGCGATGCGGTGCATCTCGCGGGTGCGGATTTGCACCTCGGCGAGCACGCCGCCGGGGCCAATCAAGGTGGTGTGCAGGCTGCGATAGCCGTTCTCGCGCGGTAGGGCGATGTAATCCTTGAAGCGACCCGGATAGGGTTGATAAATCGAATGCAGCGCGCCGAGCGCCAGATAACAGTCGGGCACTTCGGGGACGATGAGGCGAAAGCCGTGGATGTCGTAGACGTGCGAGAAGGCGCGGCGCTTCTCGCCCATGGTGTAGGCGTTGTCGCGGCGCGCTTCGGCGAGACGCTCGCTCATCTTGCGATAGATGCTGTACAGGCGCTTCTCGCGCCCCTGCACCTCGCAATCGACGCCCCATTGCGGCAGACGCTCCTCGATGCCCGCCTGCAACTGCGCCAGCAGCTTCTTGCGATTGCCGCGCTCGGCGGCGACGGCGCGGGCGATGACGCGGTGCCGCCACGGGTATTTGTTGACGAAGGCGAGGTCTTCCAACTCCTGAAAGATGCCGTCCAAACCGAGCCGGCGCGCGATGGGGGCGTAAATCTCCAGCGTTTCGGCGGCGATGCGGCGGCGCTTGTCGGGGCGCATCACGAACAGGGTGCGCATGTTGTGCAGGCGGTCGGCGAGCTTGATGAGGATGACCCGCAGGTCGGCGCTCATCGCCAGCAGCATCTTGTAGAAATTGGCCGCCTGCGCTTCCTCGTGGGTGCGGAACTTGAGCTTGTCGAGCTTGGAGAGACCGTCGACGAGGTCGGCGGCGTCCTGACCAAAGCGTTCGGCGATTTCGGCCTTGGAGATGTAGGTGTCCTCGACTACGTCGTGCAGCAGCGCCGCGCACAGCGCCTGCGCGTCGAGATGCCAGTCGGCGACGATGGAAGCGACCGCGAGCGGATGGACGATGTACAACTCGCCGCTCTTGCGCGTCTGGCCGCCGTGCGCCTCGGCGGCGAAGTGGTAGGCGGATTCGATGCGCTCGACGTCTTCCGGCTTGAGGTAGGCGTTGACCTTGACCTTGAGCAGGTCGAACAACGGGTCGGCGGGTTCGACGGGGGCGTCGGCTACGTCGGGGTCATCGCCGTCGGCGGGCGCACAGGCGGGTTCTTCGGCGCCGGCGGCCACCACGGCCAACGGCGCCGGAGGTTTGCTTCGCGGGGCGCGCGTCTGGCCGGACTCCATGAAGCATTCCCCGGTCGGGCGTCAAGCCTGACCGCGATTGAGCATTTCGAGTCCGACCTTGCCTGCTTCGATTTCCTTCAGCGCGATGACCGTGGGTTTGTCGCGGTCGGTGGCGCTCAACTCTATCTGCGGCGTGCCGCCGATGGTGAGTTGCCGGGCGCGGTAAGCGCCTACCAGCGTCAATTGGAAACGGTTGGGGATTTTTTTCAGGCAGGCTTCGACGGTTACACGGGCCATTGTTCGTTCCTTTCAATCCTGAGCGAGAAATTCAAAATAGTGCGGATGGCGCTGGCGCTGGTTGGCGTAACGCAGGCGCGCCGCCTGCACGACCGCCGCCAGCTCGTCGGCAGCCGTCGGCAAAAGTTCGTTGATTATAACGTAGGCGAATTCGGCCACATGCCGCATTTCGTCGCGCGCGGCGCGCAGTCGGGCGGCGATGACGGTCTCGGCGTCGGTGCCGCGACCGCGCAAACGGCGTTCGAGTTCTTCCAGCGACGGCGGCAGCACGAAAACGCCGATGGCGGCGGGAAACGCCTCGCGCACCTGTTTCGCGCCCTGCCAGTCGATTTCGAGCACGGTGTCGTGACCCTGTTCGAGTTGCTCCGTCAGCCAGAGGCGGGAAGTGCCGTAGAGGTTGCCATGCACCTCGGCGCATTCGACGAATTCGCCGCCCGCGCGCATGGCGCTGAAACGCTCGATGTCCACGAAATGGTATTCGCGCCCGTTCACCTCGCCCGCTCGCGGCGTGCGCGTGGTGTAGGAAACCGACAGCCGCAAGGCGGGGTCGCGGCGCAACAACTCGCGCACCAGCGTGGTCTTGCCCGCGCCCGACGGCGCCGAAACGGTGATAAGGGTGCCGGACATGCTTCTCGAACCTCGTTCAGCCCTGAGGCGCGTCAGTTTGTTCCGTTCCTTCACAAAATTGCAACAGTTGCGTCACCGTGACCGCCGCCACGCCGCTCACGCCGGCGTCGGGCGGCTCCAGCGGCAACTCGACGCGCGGAATGTCCGGGGTGGCGCGCACCGGCGCGCCGTCCTCGCCGGTGGCGGGCAAGAGCAGCAAATCCGCGCCGGCAAAGACTTCTGCCTCCAGTTGCGTGTCGAGCACGAACAAATCGCGCACTTCGCGCAACAACCGCATGGCGAGCGCGTCGTCGGGCGGCAGTTCGACCGTGCGACCGCACCACACGAAGCAGGCGCGCGTGCTGCGGCGGGTGACGACGTCGGCGAGGGCGATGAAGCTGCGCAAGGCGCGTTGCGTCACCCCGGCGCCGCCGCCGACGACGATGACCGCGTCGTCGGGCGCGCCGATGGCCTCGCACAGCCAGTAGCGCGCCGCCGCGCGCGAGCGCAGCAGAATCGGCACCGGCGCGTCGCCGCGCGGCAGGGTCGGACGGTTTTCGGCGTGGCGCGGGCGCACCACCTCCGGCTTGCCGGACGGCGCGAACTTGCGCCGCAGCGAATCCCACAGCCGCAGCAGGGCGCGCAGCGGCGCGCCCGCCTTCCACGACGGCGACAGCAAAATGGAAGCGTGCTGACGGGCGATGGTGGCAATCATCGACTCCAGTCGGCGCTGGTTGAGGGCGCGTTGGCGCGCTTCCTCGTCGCGCGCCTGCACGAGGTCGCGCAGGCGGGCGATTTCGTCCTGCGCGTGCAGACGCTTGGCCAGCGTGGCGAGCAGGGTTTCCGCCGCCGCGCCGACCACCGGGGCATCGAGTTCGGGCAACAGGCGGTGGTAATCGGCCACCATCTCGTAAGCGGTGCGCACCGGGTTGAAGCGCAGGATGTCGACCACGGTGGCGAGGCGGTCGCGGGCGCGGTCGAGGGCGCGCAGCAAATCCAGCACCGCCTCGGCTTGCGGGTCGACCAGAAAGCCGTTCCAGCCGTTGTCGACGCGCTCGACGTATGAGCCGACCCTCGTCGCCACCGTCGGCACCGCCAGCGCCTGCATCTCGGCGAGCGAATAACCGAAGCTCTCCGGCAGCACCGAGAGCAGCAGGGCGCAATCCGGTCGCCAGCGCGCCACCTTGCGCGGCAAATCGTCGAGGTCGCAATTCGGCTCCACCTCGATGCCGTCGAGTTCGGCGAACGGCAGGCCGAATTCGCCGCAACCGAGCAGCAGCACGTCGGCGAACTCGCGCAGCCCGTCGCAAATCTCCCGCCACAGCCACAGCCCCTTGTGCGGCAGCAACTGCCCCGGAATCAGCACACGCAGACGCGCCGACGGCGGAGTTTTCACGCCGGTGGACGCCTCGTCGTCGCCATCGGCGGCGGCGGGCGCCAGCGCCGCCCCGCGTGCGAAGGCGGCGCCCAATCCGTGCGGAATGCACGTCCACGGACGAATCCCCAACTGCGGGAACAGCGCCACCCAACGCGCGTGTACGTCCTCGTCCGGCGCCACCACGCGCACGTTGCTGGCGGCCAACCTCGCCGCGAAGGCGGCGCGCAAGGTCTGCCAGTCGCGGGCGCTGGCGACGTGCCAGAACGTGTTGTACGGGTTCTCGTCCATGCAGCGGGCGAGTTCGTCGTCGCCGCAGCGGGTGCACGGCTCGCCGAAGGTCGCCCAACGCGCCGGGCAGAACGGATAGAGGTCGTGCGTCACCAACACCACCGGCAACGGCAGGCGCAACACGTCGAGCGCGTGGCCGACGAGCGAGGAAACGATGACCGCGCGCGCCTCGAACACGGTGCAAATCCACTGCACGATGGCGGCGTATTCGGGGTGTTCGATGGCGGTGCCGCGCACCGGCCGGGTGAGCGTCCAGGTCATCAGCGGCGCGGCGCCGAGCGCCGGGTCGATGAGCATCAAATCGGTAGCGGTGTCGTTGCGCGAGCCGCGCCCGCGCAGCACCAGATTGCGGCATTCGAGGTCGGCGGCGCAGAAGTCGCGCACCCAGCGCGCGCCGCCCCCGCAGCCATTGACTACGTGCAGCAGCGTCGGCAACGGCTGCCGACGCGGCGGGTTGGCAGTTTGCGCCCGCAAGACGCGCCAGCGCGCCTGTTCGTCCATCACCGCCGCGAATTCCGCCCCGCCATGCTCGACGCGGGCGCGGTCGAGGCGGGCGCGCAGCGCGGCGGGCGCGTCGCGCCACAGGAACTCCCGTACCGCCGCGTCGAAATCGGGATGCAGCGCGCTCAAGGTGCGCGCGGCCAAATCCTCGGCGTCGATGCGCGTCAAATCGACGCTCGGCCCGCCGCCGTCGCGGCGCACGAAAACGTTGGCGGCAAGCGCGCTGCGCCAGCCCACCGCCACGGCGCGGCGGCAGAAATCCTTTTCCTCGCCGCCGCCGGCGCCGAAACGTTCGGCGTCGAAAAAGCCCACCGCGTCGAGGCATTCGCGCCGCACCGCCATGCAGAACCTTTCCGCGCTCGGAATTTCCAGCCATTGCCCGGCGTTGACGCCGCCGACGAGCGCATCGAGCGCCGGCTGCCCCAGTACGCCCGGCATACCGCCGTCCCAACCGCAAAACGGATAGGCGCACAGCGCCGCGTCGTTGCAAAACGGCGTCGCCGCGCCGATGTCGGCCTGCGCGTACAGGCAGGCGAGCAGGCGGTCGAGCCAATCGTTGGCGACTTCGCAATCGGCTCCCAACAGCGTCACGTCGCGACGCGGATGCAACCCGAAGCCGCTGTTGACCGCCGCCGCGAAGCCGCGCTTCGTCGGGTGGCGCAGCAGCGTGATACGCCCTTGCGCTGCTTCGTCGTCGAGCCATTTCGTCAGCAACGCGTCGGTGGAAGCGTCGTCGACCACGACGATTTCACTCGCCGTCCGGCACGCCGCCGCCTGCAGCGAGGCCAGACATCGCTGCGCGGCCTCCCGCCCCTCGCATATGGGCACGACGATGTCCACGACGGACTTGTCCTGCCTCTCATCCCCCTGCCAAGGCGTCATCTTTATCGTTCTCAGGCAACCATCACACTCATGATTTTAGGTTGCGGCGCAGCAGACGACATACGACATGGTTCTCGCTCGCGTGCTCAAACACGCGAAACGATTACCGGCTGCGGTCGGGAGCGAACTGGTCGAACGGGTCGATGGCTCTTTCCGTGGGTGTGGCGGCGGGGGCGGGTTGCGCTGACGCGGGACGCGCGGCTTGCGGTCGCGGTCCGAGACGGTCGACGTGGCGTGCGGCGTCGCCTTTCATCTTTTCCAGCCCGCTCATCCGACTGCGCATTTCGGCGCCAATCTCGCGCACGTCCTGTCCACTGCGGATGACACGCGGAGTGAGCATCACGATCAATTCGGTGCGTTTGACTTCCTCGCCCGTGGAACGGAACAGCGCCCCAAGGAAGGGAATGTCCTGCAACAGCGGCACACCGAATTTGGTATGCGATTTCTTGTCGCGGATGAGTCCGCCGAGCACGATGGTTTCGCCCGAACGCACCGCCACCTTGCTGACGATGTTGCGCTGGTCGAAGCTGCGATTGCCGGTGGAGGCCACGTCCGGCGCCCCGACATCGACGATGGATTGATCGACGTCCAGCGTCACCATGTCGCCGGAATTGACTGAGGGTTTGACGCTCAACAACACACCGGTGTCGCGGTACTGGATGGATTCGGTTTGCAGGCCGCCGTCGGTGATGGAAGTTCCGGTTTTCACCGGCACCTGATCACCCACCTGAATGGTAGCGGTGTGGTTGTCGAGCACCATCACGTTGGGGTTCGACAGCATGTTGACCAGTTTCTTGTCAGCCAGCGCGTTGAGCACGACGCGAATGTCACCGCCAGTGAGCAGGGAATAGCCGAAGCCGCTCGTCACCGACGCAAGTGCTGCAATGCCGTTGTTCGTCACCGGCAAGTTCGTCGATGGATCTATCGCGCCAAGGCCAAAACCTCCGACCCCTTTATTGCCGTAGTGCCGATCCTTGAAATACCACTGCAAGCCGTATTGCAGTTCGTTACCGAGCGTGACTTCGAGAATCGACGCCTCGATCAGCACCTGCGTGGGGGCGGAATCGAGTTGACGCAGAACTTCCTCGATGCGCCGGTAGTCACGGCGGCTGGCGTTGATGAGCAAAGCGTTCTTGTTCGGGTCGGCGACGATGCGCACGTTTTCGCCAAGCTTGACCTGCGTGATGGCGGCGCCGCCTCTGCTGTTCTGGCCAATCGTACCCAGATTGCCAAAACGGCTGCCGGATTCGTTCGTGTCGCCGGAGGTGGAATTCATGAAACGCGAGGCGTTCTGCAAAGTGCTGGCGACGCCGGTATCGCCAGTAGTCGTCGAAGTCGTGCTTTCGCCGCCGTAGAGCATGTTGAGCAGGTTGGCGAGATGTTCGGCGGAGCCGTTTTGCACCGGGTAAATCCACAGTTTCGATTCGCCGCTGCCTTCGCTCGGCTTGTCGAGGCGCGCAATCCATGTCTTGACCAGTTCCAAATAATGCGCGCGTGGCGTCACCACCATGATGGCGTTCAGGCGCTCGATGGGCATGATGCGAACCAGCCCCGACAGCGGGCCGCTGCTCGTGGCGCCGGTCGCTTTGTCAGCGGTCGGCGTTCCGCCGGAGCCGGATATGCCGGGCGTTTGCCCCGGCAGGGCGCCGAAGGGCAATGCCGACGTCGCACCGCTCTTGTTGGGCGCGCCCGGAGCCGACGCTGCTCCCAATAACTGTCTGAGCGCCGCATCCACTTCCGCCACCGAAGCGTTGATGAGCGGGAATACGCCCACCGACATGCCCTTGAAGAAATCAACGTCGAAGGTGCGGACGATTTCCAGCCAACCTTCGACGTCGCTGCGGGTGCCGGAGAGCACGAGCAGATTGCGGGTGGTATCGACGCGCAGAATGGCGCTCGGGCCGGTGATCGGACGCAGGATTTCGGCCATCTCGGCGGCGCCGATGTATTGCAGCGGCACCGTCAGGCTACCGCCGCGAAATTCCTTGATGTCGGTGGACATGTTGCCGGAAGGCTTGACGACGTCTTCGCTGCCGACGCGAAAGCGCCCGTCGGCATCCTGCGCCAGCGCGATTTTGTTGGCCTTGAGCACCGATTCCAGCAACGGGATGACTTGCGAGCGCGGCACCGCGCCTTGCGTGCGCAGCGTCACCACGCCGTTGAGCGGCGTAACGATGGAGTAATCGACCCGCAGCAAATCGCCGAGCACGGCGTGCACGACATCGGTCACTGGCGCCTGCTCGAAGTTCAAAGTGACGTCCTTGCCTTGCGCGCCGACCGCGCGACCGCGCGCGGCGCCAATCATCGCGCTGTCCTTGCCGTAATAAAGCGTGGGTTTGGCACCCTCGTCGGAGGCGTCCTGCATCGCGGTTCTAGGCAGGGAGGCACGGGAAACGACGCTTTCGGCGCGATTCTCGTCGTTGTCGCCCGTACTCGCGCAAGCGGTAAGAATGCACGCGAGCGCGTATAAACAAACAGCCTTAGGTTTCATGATTTACCGGCGATTGAAAATAGAGCTTTACGCGTTACTCAAAACGTCAACACATTTTATGTTTGAAAAGTCTTTATCGGTAGAACGATTGTCACTCGCGTGGCGGAAAAGCCACCTTTCGCTCCGGACTAACGTTGCGGCGGTGAAAACGTCGGCGGAGGCATCGTCGGCGGCGACGTTCCGGGGCCGCCAAGGTCTTCCTGCGACGGCGTCGACATCGGGGACGATGGGCCGGATTCTTCGCGCCCGGGCGGCGGCATTCCGGGCGTCATCGGCGGCGGCGCGACGGGGTTCGGGTCTGAGGTCTGCCCCTGAAAATGCTTCAACAGCAATTCGTGTACGGTGCCGCCACGCACGAAACGGGCGCTATTTTCGCTCAGGGAGTCGAGCGTCCAGTCGTCGAGCCGTTCGCCCACCCGCAGTCTGACCCGCGTATCGCCGCGCGTCACGATGGCGACACCGCCGTCGTCTTCGGCGAGGATGCCAACGAGGCGGGCGTCGGCGAGCGACCCGCCGATGGACGCCGTCGTCGGCGCCACGGCGGAGGAACCTTCTTCCGCCCGCCGCCCGGACAGGAACAGGGGGCGAGCGGCCATGGCTTCGACGAATGCGGGGTCAAGCGGCGCGGAAGTGACCATTTGCGGCGCGAGCGACGCAGGATCGGGCGGCACTGGCGCAGGCAGCGGACGGGCGCGGCCAAAGCACACCCAGTAGAGTGCAATCAGTGTCGCCAACACGATGCACGTCCAGCCCAACGCGTCGACCGGGTCGCGCACGGCGGCGTGCTTCCCTTTTGCTTTCGCGCTCATGGCTGTTGCCTCAGGGCGCTAAAACGCGCACGCACCGACAAACGGTTTTTGGCGTCGGCGCGAAAACGTTGCGAGGTGATGACAAGGTTGTCGACGAAAACCGCCGGCGTCTGCGCCACCAGCGCTTGCAGCAGTTGCTGCAATTGTTCGTGCGTGGCCTCGAAGCTCATCGCCACCACGATTTGTTGGAATCCGTTTTCCTCCTTGCCATCGATGACCTGACTGCCACTAATCGACACCCCGGCGGCGTCGCCGAGCACGCGCAGGCGCTGTTGCAACTCGGTGCCGAGACGGTCAGCGGGGGTTTCGCCCGCATAGGCCGCCGCAGCCAGCGCGCTTTCGGCCGCTTCGCGCGCCCGCCGCACGTCGTCAGCGGCTTCGCGCAAGCCGAGCAGACGAGCAAGACGAGGCTCGCCGCCGACGAGTGCGTCGCGCACCGCGAACCATTGCTGCGCGAGCAAGGCGGCGACGAACAGGAAAGGCGCCAGCGCAACGAGAATGGACAGACCGACTGTCAGTCCGGCGCGACTGTGCGGCAAGCGCAACGGGAGGCGAGCCAGCCAATCACATTTCATCGTTCGGGCGCCTCCGTTTCGGCGGGCGTCGCTGGCGTGGCGGTGTCTTTGAGACGAAATTCAATCGTGAACGACTCCCGTTTGCTGGTGGGGTCGCGGGTAATCGCCGCTGGGGCGCGGATGTCGTCGAAATCGGGCTGCGCGCTGAGTATTTCCATGATTCCGGCGGCGTTTTCAGCCAGCCCTGCGACGGTGACGCTGCGTCCCTGCAACTCGAGGCGGGTCAGATAAACCGAATCGGGCAGCAGCGCCGACAGGCGTCCGAGGACTTTTTGCGGCTCGGGGTGCGCGTCAGCGTAGGCCGCAATGGCCATC
This sequence comes from Azoarcus sp., assembly GCA_031272995.1. Classification (GTDB taxonomy): domain Bacteria; phylum Pseudomonadota; class Gammaproteobacteria; order Burkholderiales; family Rhodocyclaceae; genus WRNU01. The sequence goes on along the minus strand of JAISSY010000127.1, from coordinate 7,126 downwards.
AGGCGAACGTTGGCCTGCGCTAGCGCGTCGCGATCGGCCATCGCCTCACGCGCTTGTCGGCCGGCTTCGGCGTAGCGGGCGTCGAAATCCGACATGTCCCACCGCTGCCGCAATACCGGCGATGCCGCCAGCGCCAGCGTCAGACCCAACGCGAGAACGGCAAGACCGCCGATGCGCCAATAACGCCGCCGCGACCGCGCCAAACGACGAGCTTCGCCGAAACCGCCGATGACTACCGGCGGCCTGCCGTTCTCGCCCGCCGCCCACACCTCGATTTCACCCAGATAATGCTCGTTGACGGTACGGGCAAGATAATCGGCGACGTGCTCGCGCGCCGCCATCGCCAACTCGACCTCGCAACCCGTCTCCGTCGGCGTCGAACGCCAGCCCCAAACGGTATTCTCGAGCGGGAACGGACTGGCGCCGGAAATCGCCAGTTCGATGGCTTCGCGTTGCGCCGCTGCGGCCAGCGACGGCATCGGCAACGTGCGCCGCAAAAGCAGACCTTCGGGCAACACCACCGCGTTGGCGACGATAGCCTTGGCGTCGCCACCTGGCGGCCACACCGTCCGCTCGCCGTCGGGCAGACGCACTCGCACCGGCTCAGGCGGCAACAGGCGGGCGAAAAACGGCCATTGCAGCGCTTCGCTCCAACCTTGCCGCAGCAAAGTCGGCAGTTGCGCCAAATCGAAACCGAACAGGACGAGATTGCTGCGCGCCGCCGCCATGTCAAGAACCGCCTGCCTCTGTTAGCGCGAACCGCACTGGTTCGGCGCGTATCGTTTGCCATGGCGTGCCGTCGGCATGAGCGCGGGTCAGCACCCAACGCCCGCGCACGGCGCGCCGTCCGTTCCCCACGGCGATGGACGCCGTCACGTGCAGGACGTTGCCCATGCCGCCCGCCCGCAGAAAGGTTTGATCGAGCGTGACGGTGTCGATGTCCGTCTGTCCCGCGTCGCGCGCTGCGGCGATGCGCCGCGCCTCGTTGCCGTCGCCCTGACAAAGCACGAGCAACGTTCGCCCGCTCGCCGCATAGGGATTGACCCCGGCGCCGCCCGTAGACCACACGGTTATGAACGGCCGGATTCTAGCAAACAGATCGAAATCGACCCCGATCACCTGCATCAGGTCTTCCGGCACCACGAAACGGCCGTTGCGCGGACGAAACTTCACCCCCGCCGCCGCATAGGCGGGCGTCTCCGCGCCGTGCGGCTGCGGCTCATCGTCGACGTCGCGCCAATCGACGATGCGTTGCGCCAGTTGCAACGCCGCGTCCGCGTCCAAGCCGACGCCGTGGACGAACAGCGCCTGCAACAGCGCTTCCGGCGCGGCGTTGAGATCGACGTAGCCGGAGGCGGGCACGATTTCGACTTCGATTTCGGCGTTGTCGAAACCGTAGCGCGCATGGCGTAAACGATCCGGCGCCGGATTGGCGCTCATCCAGTCGAGCACCGCCAGTTGGATGGCCGCGTCGCCGAGCGCCGTGGCGCGACCGGCGTCGAGGTGCAAGCGCGCCTCGCTGAACTGGCCGCGTGCCATCGTCTGCATCCCGGCGACCAGCAACGCGAGCGCGGCGACCATCCACAGCACCGCGATGAGGGCGACTCCGCGTCGAGCATGGGCGCGCATCGTCGTCATCCTCCCACCGACGGTGGGTTCGCGGTCACCGCGCTCCCGCGCCTGCCAACGGCATCCACCGCGCCCAATGCGACGATTATGGTCGGCCATGACGCGCCGCCGATCGTGACTTCGATGCGCACCCGCGCCGGCAGTTTTCCTTCTTCGTCCCATTTCTCATACCAAACCGGTTCGTCGCCGAGGCGTTCAGGACGGCTCTGATAGGCGATGTTCACCCCTTCGACGTTACCGCCGAGTTCCAACGCTTCCGATCCTGCCTTGCCCACAACGGCGTCGCGAACAAAAGGCTCGTAGCGCAGCACCAGACTTCTGCCGCCGCGTCCGGATTCGACGCCGAGCGAGAACAGATACAGCCCGCCGACACCGTGACGCGCCGGCATGAGGCCGAGCCATTGCAACGAAGTCGCATCGCCACGGAAATACGCCGTCTCGCTGCCATCGGGCTGTTTGAGCCGGAATTGTCGGGTCGCGGACGACAGGCTTTCGCGCAAGAACCCGCTCAACAGCCATTCCCGCCCGCTCACGCCGGCACGTTCGTCGAGCCGGGCGGCGCTCTTTCCCATGGTGGCGAACGCGCTCACCAGTCCAAGCATGATGAGCGACATCAGGGTGAGCGCGATGATCACCTCGACCAGCGTGAATCCTCGCCGCCGCGCACGCTCGATTCGCCGCCTCATCGCCGTACCGGAGAATTCAGCGGCGAGCGCCGTTCGGGCAGCAGGCTCGCCAGATGCAGGACGCGGCGGCCGTCGTCCCAGCTCACTTCCACCTCGACACGGTGCAAGGCCCATTCGCCCGTGCCTTTGGGCTGAAAGGGCGAGGTGGCGAGACGCCAGCGCATGTCGCCGCTCACGCCTTCCTCGCGCAGCCCGTTCGGCGGCACGCTGGCCTGCCCGTCGAGCAAGGAGGTCGCCAGCGCGGTGGCGCGGATGCGGGCTTCGGTGTCGACCACGCCGCGCAAGGCGCCGCCGCTGGCCTGATAGAGCGCGCCCAACGACAACGCCATGATCGACATGGCGACCACGACTTCGAGCAGGGAGAAACCGCCGTCGCGGCGAGTCGTCCGTCTCATCCTGGCGCCTCGACCTGCGTCACCGCGCCGAACAGCCAATCCACCCGCAACCGCACGCCGCCGTTGCCGCGCAGGAGGTCGACACTGCCGCCGGTCGCGCCGCCTTCGGGGTAAAAGCGGATTTGTCCGCGTCCGCGCGCGGCGATTTCCTGTCCGGCGACGGTAAAACGCACCGCCACCGATTCCGGAAAGCGACCGAGTTCCCTGTCGTTGACGCCATAGGCGCGCGCCTGCGGATCGACGTAGAACACCGCCTCGCGGCCGCTTTTCGCAGCTTCGACGCGCGCCGCGTTCATGCCGGCGAGCACGCCGCGCAGGGCGGCGCGGTATTGCATGGATTCATGCAGCCGCGGCCACGACACGGCGGTGACGCCCAAAGCGAGGGCGATGACGGCGAACGCCACCATCAATTCGATGAGGGTGAAGCCGCGCGCGGCACGCATGGTCGTCCTGCCGGGAGCGTCTACCAATTGCCGACGTCGGCGTTCTCGCCCTCGCCGCCGGGCTGGCCGTCGGCGCCGAGGCTATAGATGTCGACGTCGCCGTGCTGCCCCGGAATCTGATAGATGAAATCGCGCCCCCACGGGTCTTGCGGCACCGCATTCTTTTCCAGATAGGGGCCGTTCCAGCCCGGCGCGGTGGCCGGCCGCGCCGTCAGCGCCGTCAGCCCTTCGGCTGCGGTCGGGTAGCGGCCGACATCGAGATAGAAAGTCTTGACCGCGTTTTCGAGATTCTTCGCCTGCACGGTGGCGGTCTTGGTCTTAGCGCCGCCTAGCGCGCCCATGATTCTCGGCCCCACCAACCCGCCGAGCAAGGCGAGAATGGCCAGCACGACCAGCAGTTCGAGCAGGGTGAAGCCGGCGTGGCGGGTGATTTTCGGATGATTCGATGCACAGGGTTTCATGATGTTCCAACTCGGGTTGTGCCCATCGCGGGCGGAAGAAGGACGGAAAAATTCATTGCAGGCGCTATCCAGCCAATTCGTTCACCGACATGATGCCGAGCAGGATGGAGACGATGATCGCGGCGATCACCGCGCCGAGCACGAGAATCAGCGTCGGTTCCAGCAAGGCGAGCAGGCGTTTGATGCCCGCTTCCACTTCGCCGTCGTAGATGCGCGCCAGTTCCAGCAGCATGGCGTCGAGCCGTCCGGTTTCTTCGCCGAGGCGCACCATGTTGAGCGCCAGCGGCGTAAACATGTTCGTGGCCTGCAGGGCGTCGGCCAGCCGTCCGCCCTGTTTGATCGCCGGAGCGACGCCGTCCATGGCGGCGCGCAGTTTCCGGTTCGACATGGTGTCGGCGGCGATGCGCAGGGCGGTGACGATGGGCACGCCATTGCCGAGCAGCGTGCCCATGCTGCGCGTGAAGCGGGTGGCTTCGTATTTCTGCGTCACAACGCCGAGCACCGGCGCGCGTAGCAGCCAGTCGTCGCGACGAATCTGCCCGGCGGGAGAAGCGAGCCATTGCCGCGCGCCGACGACGAACACCGCAACGACGAGCGCAATCGCCCACCACCAGTCAGAGAAGAAATGCCCGCAGCCGACGATGATCTGCGTCGGCAGCGGCAACGCGTCGCCCATGTCGGCGAACAGCGCCTCGAACTGCGGCACGACGAAGCCGAGCATCATCACCACCGAGAGCGCGGCGGCGACGACGAGCACCGCCGGATAAATCAACGCCGAAATCACCGATTCGCGTAGCGCCTTGAGCCGTTCGAGGTGTTCGGACAGGCGCGTCAGCACTTCGGCCAGTTGGCCGCCGACTTCGCCCGAACGCACCATGTTGATGTAGAAGTCGCCGAACAGTTCGCGATGCGGCGCCAACGCCTGCGACAGCCCGCGTCCCGCTTTCACCGCCTTGAACACGTCCTCGACCAGAGCGCCCACCGACGGACGCGGCGCCATGCCGATCAGCACGCGCAAGGCGCGGTCGAGCGGCAGCCCGGCGCGCAACATCACCGCCAATTCGTTGGTGAGCACATGCACATCGGCGCCGGTCACGCCCTTGTCGCGCCCGCGAAATTCGCGCTTCTCCGCCGCGCCCGCCACCGGTCGCGCTTCGCCCGCGTCCGCGACGGCTTCCTCGACCTTGAGCGGCGTCATCCCCTGCCCGAGCAACTGGCGACTCACCGCTTCGCGGCTGGCGGCGATGGCTTTGCCTTCCTGAATGCCGCCGTCGGCTTTCGCGGCACGCCAGACGAATTCAGGCATCGCCCTGATCCTGCGTGACGCGCAACACTTCTTCGAGCGAACTCTCCCCGGCGGCCACCTTGCGCAGTCCGTCTTCGTACAGCGTCAGCATGCCGCCACGACGCGCGACTTCGTGCAACGTAGTGGCGTCCGCGCCGGAAAGAATGGCGCGGCGCGCTTCCGCGTCCATGGCGAACAGTTCGTGTATCGCCGTGCGTCCGAGATAGCCCGTGTGCTTGCAGGCCGGACAGCCGCTTGCCACATAAGCGCCTTTCGCGCCCGGCGCCATGAAGCGCCGCAGTCTCGTCTTGTTCAGTACTTCGTCGTCCAGTTCGACGGCCTGGCGGCAATGCGGACACAGCCGCCGCACCAGTCGCTGCGAAAGCACGCCGTTGACCGACGAGGTAATCAGATAGCGTTCCACCCCCATGTCTTCGAGGCGCACGATCGCCCCCGCCGCCGTGTTGGTGTGCAGGGTCGACAGCACGAGGTGGCCGGTGAGGGCGGACTGCACGGCGATTTGCGCCGTCTCGGTGTCGCGCATTTCACCGATCATGATGATGTCCGGGTCCTGACGCAGAATCGAGCGCAGGGCGTTGGCGAAGCTCATGCCGATCTGCGCCTGCACCTGCACCTGATTGACGCCCTCCAGTTGATATTCGACCGGATCCTCGACGGTGAGAATCTTGAGCGAGCCGGCGTCGAGCTTGGCGAGCGAAGCGTAGAGCGTGGTGGTCTTGCCCGAGCCGGTCGGCCCGGTGACGAGCAGGATGCCGTGCGGCCGTTCGATGAGGGCGCGGTAGCGCGCCAGCGTGTCGGGCGAGAAACCCATGTCCTCCAGTTCGAGCCGGATGCTGGCGCGGTCTAGCACGCGCATCACCACGCTTTCGCCGTGCACGGTGGGCAGGGTGGAGACACGCAAATCGAGTTCGTGCCCCTGCACGCGGTTCTTGATGCGTCCATCCTGCGGCAGTCGGCGTTCGGCGATGTTCAGATGCGCCATCAACTTGATGCGTGAGGTGACCGCCGCCGCCAGCGCCGCCTCGGCTCTTTCGGTCTCCTGCAGGACGCCATCGACGCGGTAGCGCACGTGCAGGCCGTCCTCGAAAGGTTCGAGGTGGATGTCGGAAGCGCGCAGTTCGACGACGCGGGCGATGAGTTGATTGACGAAGCGAATCACCGGCGCTTCGCTGGCCAGATCCTTCAGGTGTTCGACGAATTCGTTGTCGCCGCTCGCGAAATCGAAACTCGCCGCTTCGCCGCTTTCGGGCGCTTCTTCCTCGGCCGGCGCGTAAAGCCGTTCGAGCGCGGCGCGCAATTCGCTTTCCACCGCCACGCGCGGACGCACGCGCAGCCCGGTGGCGAGCCGCAGCGCCTTGATGGTGAATTCGTCCTGCGGCGTCGCCATCGCCACGTAGAGCTTGCCGTCGCTGATCTGCAGCGGCAGCACGGCATGCGCCAGCAGATAATCCGGCTCCACCCCCGGCACCGGCACCGGCGCGGCGGGGAAATCCTCCACCGTCGCCAGTTTGTAGCGCAGCTGCACGGAAAGGGCGCGGGCGACGTCGGTTTCGGTGAGCAACCCCAGACGCACCAGCACGCGCCCGAGCAGATCGCCGATTTCGCTCTGCGCCGCCAGCGCCTGTTCGAGATCGCGCCCTGAGAGGCGCCCGAGGCGCACGAGCAATTCGCCCAAACGCGGCAGGACGTTGGCGGGCGGGACGATGGAGGGCGGAGGCGTGGAAACCATCGTGCAAGCGCAGGCATGAACGGAAAGGGCGAGTCTACCGAAAACTCGCTGCCCCCGCGCGCGTCATGCCGAGAGAAAGATTTGCAGCAGATCGTTAAGAAACCGCCAGCCGCGAGGCGTCGCCCGCAGCCACGCCGGGTCGCGGTCGAGCAGGCCAGCCTCGCACGCCTTGCCCAGTTCGTCAGCGATAGCGGAAAGCGGCACCCCGGTGCGCTCGGAAAACAGCGCCGTCGGCACGCCTTGCGCAAGACGCAGCGCGTTCATCATGAACTCGAACGGCAACTCGCGTGCCGTCACCGTGCGGCGTTCCTGCACGAAATCGCCGCGCGCCGCGCCTTCCAGATAGCGCGCCGGGTGCTTGTGGCGCATCTCGCGCACGACGCCGTCCGCCGTGGTCAGCTTGCCGTGCGCCCCCGGCCCCAGACCGAGGTAATCGCCGAACGTCCAGTAATTGAGGTTGTGCGCGCAGCTTTGCCC
>JAISSY010000110.1 GCA_031272995.1 Azoarcus sp. | reverse complement strand
CTCGCCGACTGGGGACGCAAGGAAATCGCCATCGCCGAAACCGAAATGCCCGGCCTGATGGCCATCCGCGAGGAATACGCCGCCAGCCAACCCCTGCGCGGCGCGCGCATCACCGGCTCGCTGCACATGACCATCCAGACCGCCGTGCTCATCGAAACGTTGACCGCGCTCGGCGCGCGCGTGCGTTGGGCCTCGTGCAACATCTTCTCGACGCAGGACCACGCCGCGGCGGCCATCGCCAAAGACGGCGTGTCGGTTTTCGCCATCAAGGGCGAGAGCCTGAAGGATTACTGGGATTACACCCACCGCATTTTCGAGTGGCCGGACGGCGAATACTCGAACATGATTCTCGACGACGGCGGCGACGCCACGCTCCTGCTGCATCTGGGCGTGAAGGCCGAGAAAGACATCTCCGTGCTCGCCAAGCCGACCTGCGAGGAAGAAACGGTGCTGTTCGCCGCCATCCGTGCGAAACTCGCCGCCGACCCGACGTGGTATTCCACCCGCATCGCCCACATCAAGGGCGTCACCGAGGAAACCACCACCGGCGTGCATCGCCTCTACCAGATGCACGCGAAAGGCGAATTGAAATTCCCCGCCATCAACGTCAACGACTCGGTGACCAAATCCAAGTTCGACAACCTCTACGGCTGCCGCGAATCCTTGGTCGACGGCATCAAGCGCGCCACCGACGTGATGATTGCCGGCAAAATCGCCGTCGTCCTCGGCTACGGCGACGTCGGCAAAGGCTGCGCGCAGGCGCTCAAGGGACTCGGCGCGACGGTATGGATTACCGAAATCGACCCCATCTGCGCCCTGCAAGCGGCGATGGAAGGCTATCGCGTCGTCAACATGGACGAAGTCTGCTCGCAAGGCGACATCTTCGTCACCACCACCGGCAACGTGCGCGTCATCACCCACGAGCACATGAAGGCGATGAAGCACAACAGCATCGTGTGCAACATCGGCCACTTCGACTCCGAAATCGACGTCGCCAGCCTGAAGCAATACCCGTGGGAAAACGTCAAGCCGCAGGTCGACCACATCATCTTCCCCGACGGCAAGCGCATCATCCTCCTGGCCGAAGGCCGCCTCGTAAACCTCGGCTGCGCCACCGGCCACCCCAGTTTCGTGATGAGCAACTCCTTCGCCAACCAAACGCTGGCGCAAATCGAGCTATTCACCAAAACCGCAGACTACCCGGTCAACGTCTACACCCTGCCGAAGAAACTCGACGAAACCGTGGCGCGCCTGCACCTGAAGAAAATCGGCGCCCACCTGACCACCCTCACGCCGGAACAGGCGGCGTATATCGGGGTGCCGGTGGAAGGGCCATATAAGGCGGAGATTTATCGGTATTGAGCGAACCCAAAAGTCCGCTTGATTTTTCCTCCGCGCGCAACCAATATGGAACCAAAATGGTTCTATATCGGAGGCAATCATGCCCGTCACCCTCACCATCAAACAGGTTCCCGACGAGTTGGCTGCGCGGCTGCGCGCCATTGCGGCCAGCAATCACCGCTCGCTGCAAGGCGAACTACTGCATACCATTGAGGCGCGGGTGGCGGCCATCGACACCCGGTACAGCGATGCGCCTCTGGTGACGCGGCTTGAATTGAACGACAGCGGCGCTACTGCTGCGCGGCAATCCAGCGCCGCTTCCATGCCGACTGAAACGGTATCGGGTACGGATTTTCTGGCGCGGCTGGATGCCATCGTAGCGGGCAGCCACTTCGGCGAAGCGCCCTTGCTTACCCGCGAACAAGCCAATGACCGTGCCTTCTTGCGCGCAATGATGCAATCGGACGACGGGAAATAATGATTCCCTACTATTTTCTCGATACGAACATCCTGATTTATGGAGTTTCGTTGGCTGCCGACCACCAAAGCAAACGCGAAATCGCGCGCACATGGATGGCGCGGGGCGACTGGGGAATCTCCACCCAAGTGCTGATGGAGTTTTCCGTCAACGCTTGCCGCCCGGGGCATGGTTTGGCCAAGGACGCGGTTGGCATGTTCATCAGGGAGTTCGTCGACACGCGCCCCATTCAGGGCATGGATGCCCGCATGGTCGTCGATGCGCTGGAAATTCAGTCACGGTATGCGTTGAATATGTGGGATGCGGCGATTCTCGCCGCGGCCAAACGCTTGGGCTGTTCCCAGCTGGTGAGCGAGGATTTGAACCACGGCCAGAATTACGCCGGAGTCGTGGCCGTCAATCCGTTTCTCGACACGCCCTCGCCCGCCGCCTGAAACCCCATGTCCATGAACTCCTTCCACGCCCGCCAAGGCAAGCCGCGCCCCGTGGTGCGCCCTGCCCAAGCATCGCGTTTGGCGGGCTTGGCGCGCGCCGACGTTTTGCTCGTGCGGCAGGGGCTTGCCGCTTCGCGCACCGAGGCGCAGGGGTTCATCAAGGCGGGGCGGGTGTCGTGGGCGGGCGGGGTCGTCGGCAAGGCGGGGCATGAGTTGCCTGCCGATACGGCGCTTGTGCTCGCGGCGTCAGAGGAAGAACGCTACGTTTCGCGCGGCGGTCTCAAGCTGGCGGGGGCGTTGCGGGAGAGCGGCGTGGCGGTTGACGGGCGGGTTTGCCTCGACGTGGGGCAGTCGACGGGCGGGTTTTCCGATTGTTTGTTGCAGGCGGGGGCGGCGCGCGTCGTGGGGGTGGATGTCGGGCATGGGCAACTGCATCCGAAGCTGCGGGCGGACGCGCGGGTTGCGGCGTTCGAGGGGGTCAATTGCCGCACTCTTTCTGCGGGCGACCTTGGCGACGCGCTGCCTGCGGGCGGGTTCGGCCTGATTGTGGCCGATGTGAGTTTCATCTCGCTCACGCTGATTTTGCCCCGGCTGCCGGCGTTGCTCGCTGGCGACGGGGATATGCTGTTGCTGGTGAAGCCGCAGTTCGAGGTGGGACCGGAGGGCGTCGGCAGGGGCGGCATCGTGCGCGACGCGCGGCGCCATGACGAGGTGGAGCGAAAACTGCGCGAATGCGCGGGCGGCTTGCGGCTTCGGGTTCGCGGCTGGTTTAATAGCCGCCTCGCGGGCGGAGACGGCAACCGCGAATTTTTTATGTGGACTTCCCATGACGATTGAGCTTTCCATCGAATTCTTCCCGCCGCAGACGCCTGAGGGCATCGTCAAGCTCAGGGGCGAGCGCGCCAAACTGGAGACGCTGAAACCGGAATTCTTCTCCGTCACCTACGGCGCCGGCGGCTCGACGCGGCAGAACACCTACGCCATCGTGCGCGAGACGGCGGCGGAAGGGTTCGACGCTGCGCCGCATCTGTCGTGCGTCGGTTCGACGAGGGCGAGCATCCGCGAAATGCTCGACGAATTCCGCGCCGACAAAATCCGCCGCGTCGTGGCGCTGCGCGGCGATTTGCCCTCCGGCATGGCCGAGGCGGGCGAATTCCGCTACGCCAACGAACTGGTCGAGTTCATCCGTTCGGAGACCGGCGACGCGTTCCAAATCTACGTCGCCGCCTACCCGGAATGGCATCCGCAGGCGAAAACGCCCGACGTGGATTTGCAGAACTTCGCGCGCAAGGTGAAAGCGGGCGCGAACGCGGCCATCACGCAGTATTTCTATAACCCCGACGCTTATTTCCATTTCGTCGACCGCGCCCGCGCGCTCGGTGCGGACGTGCCGATTTATCCCGGAATCATGCCCATCGTCAGTTTCTTCAAACTGGCGCGCTTCTCGGACGCCTGCGGGGCGGAAATTCCGCGCTGGATGCGGCGGCGTTTCGAGAGTTACGGCGACGACGTGGATTCGATTCGCGCCTTCGGGCTGGACGTGGTGACGGGGCTGTGCGAGAAGCTGTTGGCGGGCGGCGCGCCGGGGCTGCATTTCTACAGCATGAATCAGGCGGCGCTCACCGTCGAAATCTGGCGACGCCTCACCGGGTCGGCGGGGGTCGCCACGAAGTGAACGCGGGCGCGGTCGGCGCGCTGCACGATGCCTGGGTGCGCGGGCCATTGCTTTACTGGCGGCGACGCCTGCGTCATGCCGGACGCAAGAAGCTGCTCATGTACCTGCTCGGATTGGTGGCCGGGGTGGAGTTCTTCGAGGCCGCCATGTTCGTGTTCGGCGCCACCTACATCATGGGCGGCGTCGACGCGGAGCCGCAGGAGTTCGTGCACGCGCAGGCGACCTACGCGGTCGGCGCAATGATTGGGCTGCTGCTGCAACAACGGCTCGTGCATCGCTTCGGCTTCCGGCGTTATCTGTTCGGCTCCATTCTGGTTTTCCTCGCCGGCATGTTCGGCTGCGCCAACAGCGCCAGCATCGCGCAGATGTCGGCGGCGCGGCTGGTGCTCGGTCTGGGCGGCGGCGTGTTCTTCGCCACCGGGCGCATCCTGATTCCGGCGCTGTTCGCACCCGCCGAGCGCGGGCTGGCAATCAAACGCTTTCTCTACGTGGTGTTCGGCACCTCGGCGCTCGCGCCGGCCTACGCCGCTTACGTCATCGAGCGTTGGGGATGGGAATGGACGTTCTACGGCGCCCTGCCCGGCTCCTTTCTGATTGGACTCGGCGTGCTGCTGCTCCTGCCCGACAACGTGGGCAAGAAGCGCGGCGCGAAACTGGCCGGCGAGGAGCCGCTCGCGCATCTGGTGCTGCCGCTCGTGTGGTTCGTGCTGGCGGTGGCGTTTCTGGAAATCGCCTTCTCGCAGGCGCGGCTGGACATGCTCGCCCATCCGCTGCGGCTGGCGCTGTTCGCGGCGGCGGGTCTGGCGCTGTTGGCGGGATTTCTCTATCGGCAATGGCGTCACCCCTCGCCGCTGCTGGAATTGCGCCTGCTGCACGACCCGGTGTTCATCGTCGGGTTGGGGTTCTACTTCCTCTATTACTTCATCAAGGGATATTTCTCCTACGTCTTTCCGATTTTCGCCGAGCGCGGACTGGGCTTTCCGCTCGTCGCCACCGGCTGGCTCAACAGCCTCATCAGTTTCACCACCTTCGTCGCGGTGTTGATTTATCTGCACTTTCTCGCCAAACGCACGCCGCAGAAGCGCCCGGTCATCGTCTGCGCCTTCGCGCTGTCGCTGGCGAGCGCGGCGATGTTCGCCTTCCTCTCGCCGGAAGTGGGCATCGTGGCGCTGCTGCCGGCGCTGTTCGTCAAGGGCGCTTCGACCGCCCTGCTGGCGCTGCCCATCGGCGGACTGACGTTCTCCAAACTGGGCGACGCGCGTTTCGCGCAGGGTTATCAGAGCAAATCCATCATGCGGCAGGTGGCGCTCACCTTCGCCTCGGCGCTGGCCGCCATGCTGCTGCACAACCGCCATCTGGCGCTCGACCAGACGATTTCGGCGCAACTCCAGCCCGGCCAGCCGGGCATCGCGCAATGGTTGCACGACACGGCGGCGATGCTGGCGGCGCAAGGCTTTTCCGCCGAGCGCGTTCATGCCGGAACGCTGGAATTGCTCGCCGCCCTCGTCGACAAACAGGCGATGTTCATCGCCTGCCAGAACCTTTACCTGCTGCTGGCGCTGGTGGCCGGGGTGGGAATGCTGGCGATGCTGTTTCAGCGCACGTTGAAATGATTCATTGGCCGTCGGAGGCGAGGTTGTCGGCGACGATGCGGGCGATGCGCGCCTCGCATTCGGGGTCGGGCAGGGTCTCGAACACCGTGGTTTCCATCGCCGCGTCGGCGCGCGGAACGGCGGCGAGCGGTTGGCCGTCGCGCTTCGAGGTGTCGACGCGCACGCTCATCGACAGGCCAATCATCAGCGGATGGCGCCTCAAGGATTCGGGGTCGAGAGCGATGCGCACCGGCACGCGCTGCACCACCTTCACCCAGTTGCCGGTGGCGTTCTGCGCCGGCAGCACGGCGAAAGTCGCCCCGGTGCCCGCGCCCAGACCGGCGACGCGACCGCTGTAGCGCACGCCGCCGCCGTACATGTCGGCGGTGAGTTCCACCGGCTGGCCGATGCGGATGTCGCCCAACTGAACTTCCTTGAAATTGGCCTCCACCCACACGCGGTCGAGCGGCGTCACCGTCATCAGCGGCGCGCCGACGGTGACGTGCTGGCCGAGTTGCGCCGTGCGCCGCGCGACGTGGCCGTCGACCGGGGCGCGCAATTCCACCCGCCGCAGCGCCAGCCACGCCTGCCGCACGCTGGCGGCGGCGTCCATCACGCGCGGGTGTGGGGCGCCGTCGACGCCGCCGGTCATGGCGCGATTGCTGGCGAGTTCGTCGCGCGCCGTCGCCGCCGACGCCTGCGCCACCGCGATGCTCGCCTGCGCGGCGGCCAAATCGCCTCTGGCGCTGGTGACTTGCGAGCGCGCATGGTAGAGGTCTTCTTCCGACACCGCGCCGCTCGTCTCCAACGGCTGACGACGACGTAAATCCTCGGCAGCGCGGCGCGCCTCGTTCTCCAGCCGCTCCGCTTCCTTCGCGGCGCGCAACGCCTCCGCCCGCCGCGCCTTCAGGCGGTCGGACAGGGCGAGGCTGCCGGTGTAGAGGGTGTTCACCTCGCGCACCGTGCGCGCCAGCACGGCCTCGGCGCGTTCCAGCGCCAGTCGCGCGTCGGCGGCGTCGAGCCGAATCAACACCTGTCCGGCGCGCACGAAATCTGTATCGTCGGCCAGAATCGCCGCCACCGCGCCGTCCTGACGCGGCGTGATTTGCACCACGTCGCCGTGCACGTAGGCGTTGTCGGTTTCCTCGTAACGACTGGCGACGAGCCATTCGTACAGCCCCCCACCCACCAGCGCCAGCGCGACGACGAGCGCCGCGACGCGGGAGGAAAGGGAAAATCGTGCGGAGGGTTTTGCGGCGTTGGGAGCGGTCTCGCTCATGTTCGAGGCGAAACGAATGTCGGGGAGCCGAATTATAGCCACTGGCGAGAGCCTCTCCATGGGCATTCGTCGCCATGACAGCAGCTTTGCAAACCCGCCGCGCGGTAATAGACTGCCCCCATACCCTCGTCCACCGCCGGAGCCGACCATGACCCAAGCAGCCTTCGCCCCCTCGCTCACCCTCAACGACGGCGCGACCATGCCGCAACTCGGCCTCGGCACCTGGCAGACGCCGGAAGAGGACGCGGCGGCGAGCGTCGTCGCCGCGATTCAGGCCGGCTACCGCCTCGTCGACACCGCCGCCATCTACGGCAACGAAACCGCGGTCGGCGAAGGTCTGCGTCAGGCCGACCTGCCGCGCGAAAAGGTTTTTATCACCACCAAACTGTGGAACGACGCGCAAGGCTACGACGAAGCCCTGCGCGCCTTCGACGCCAGCCTCAAGCGCCTGAGACTGGATTACGTCGACCTCTACCTCATCCACTGGCCGGCGCCGAAAAAAGACTGCTACGTCGATAGCTGGCGTGCCCTCGTGCGCCTGAAGGAAGAAAAGCGCGCGCGTTCGATTGGCGTCTCCAACTTTCAGATTCCGCATCTGGAGCGAATCATCGCTGAGACCGGCGTCGTCCCCGCCGTCAATCAAATCGAACTGCACCCCGACTTCCAGCAAAAGGAATTGCGCGCCTTCCACGCCCAACACGGCATCCAGACGCAATCGTGGAGTCCGCTCGGTCAGGG
>JAISSY010000099.1 GCA_031272995.1 Azoarcus sp. | reverse complement strand
AAATTAAGGCGTACCCTGCCACACAGGCGTAACAATGCGAACACACGGCGACCGTAGCGGTTTCCGGTTCCGTGATGCCGCGTATAGGGAGGTGACATCGTGTTCGAGCGCTTGTCCTGTACGTTCAGGGCCATCTTGCAGGCCCTGCCGAACAAACTCGTCGTCTCGCTGTTCGTGCTCGTCGGCGTGGCTCTGGGGCTGGGAGTATACGTCGCCTACACCTCGCGAGTTTTTTCCTATCTCGGCAACGACCCGGCGGCCTGTGTCAATTGCCATGTCATGTCGGCGTCCTATCAATCGTGGAGCAGAAGTTCGCACCGCGAATGGGCCACCTGCAAGGACTGCCACATCCCCAACAACAATCGTCTCGCCGGCCTGCTCTACGAGGCCGAGGACGGTCTTTACCACGCCTCGCAACTGTTGTTCACCGAGCGCACGCCCTCGGTGCGACCGCGCGAATCGAGCGTGAAAGTCATTCAGGCGAATTGCGTGCGTTGCCATACCGATCTCAACACCGCGCTGGCGAAGACGGGTACGGCGACGTTCGACGACATCAGGCATGGCCGTCAACAAGCCTGTTGGGATTGCCACCGCCAGACGCCGCACACCACGAACAGCGGTTTCGCTTCGGCGCCGGGCGCCATCGTGCCCCACCCGGCATCGTCGGTGCCCGATTGGCTAAAGAATGCAATGAAGTAACGGTGTAGTTTTCAGCGATGTAATCGGAGGATGACAAAATGAGCAATTTCGCCGAAACCATCAAGCAAAAGCCGAGCGTTGGCTGGCTGCTGCTCCTCATCGCGCTTGTAGTCGTCTTCCTGTTGGGGCTGCTCGCGGCTTCCATCACGGAAAAACGCGCCGAGGTCGCCACTCTGTACAGCAACAAGAAGGTGAACATCGAAGGCATCGAATCGCGCAGCCCGTTGTGGGGGCTGAATTTCCCGCGCGAATACGATACGTGGAAGAAAACGCAGGAAACCGACTTCCGCAGCAAGCACCTCGGCAACGCGGTCGAGGACGTGCTCGAAAGCCGTCCGTACATCCCGGTGCTGTGGGCCGGCTATGCGTTCTCGCGCGACTACAACGCGCCACGCGGCCACTGGTACACCCTCGAGGACATGCGCGCCACCCTGCGCGTCGGCGCTCCGGGCGTCGGCGAGAACAAGGACATGCAGCCCGGCACCTGCTGGACCTGTAAGAGCCCCGACGTGCCGCGCATGATGAAGGAAATCGGCATCGAGAATTACTACAGCTCGAAGTGGAGCGAACTCGGCGCCGACATCGTCAATCCGCTCGGTTGCGCCGATTGCCACGACCCCAAGACGATGAACCTGACGATTACCCGTCCGGCTCTCATCGAAGCCTTCCAACGGCAAGGCAAGGACGTCACCAAGGCCAGCCCGCAGGAAATGCGTTCTCTGGTGTGCGCGCAATGCCACGTCGAGTACTACTTCAAGGGCGACGGCAAGTACCTGACCTTCCCGTGGGACAAGGGCTACACCATGGAGGACATGGAAAAGTACTACGACGAAATCGGCTTCAAAGATTGGGTGCATGCGCTCTCCAAGGCGCCGATGCTGAAGGTGCAACACCCGGACTACGAACTGTTCCTGCTCGGCACGCACGGCCAACGCGGCCTGTCCTGCGCCGACTGCCACATGCCGTATAAATCCGAGGGTGGCATCAAGTACTCCAACCACCAAGTCATGAGCCCGCTCAAGAACGTCGCCGCCGCCTGCCAGACCTGCCACCGCGACAGCGAAGCCAACCTGCTCAACTACGTCTATGAGCGGCAGGACAAGGTGCTCGAAGTGCGCGACCGCGTCGAAGCCGAACTCGCCAAGGCGCACATCATGGCCAAGAAGGCGCTCGACGCCGGCGTGACCGAAGACCAAATCAAGCCGGTGCAACAACTGCTGCGGCAAGCCGGCTGGCGTTGGGACTTCGCGGTCGCCTCGCACGGCGGCTCCTTCCACGCTCCTGTGGAAACGCAACGCATTCTGGCGCACGCGCTCGACAAGTCCTTCAAGGCGCAAATCGAGGCGCAGAAGCTGCTGACCGCCAAGGGCGTCGCCTTCACCGACGCCGACATGCCCGACCTGTCCACGAAGGAAAAGGCGCAGAAATTCATCGGCCTGAACATGGAGAAATTCAAGGCCGACAAGAAGGAATTCCTCACCACCGTCGTGCCGGGCTGGCTCGAAAAAGCGAAAGCCGAAGGCAAGCTGATAGACGACGCGCAAGCGGCGTCGATAGCCGCGGGTAAATAAGCGGCAAACCGGCATCGAATACCCGCCGAAAGGCGGGTATTCTTTTTTTATGGCAAGAAAACTCTGGCAACCCCCGTGGGGCTTTCGCGAAGGCGCGTTGTTCGTCGCCGGCATCGCCCTCGTCGGCTTCGCGTTGCAACTGACCGTCGGTTATTTCGACTTTTACGTGCTGCACTTCCCCGCCAATATCGTCGCGCTCGCGCTGCTCGTGGCGTTGATTGCGACGGGGGCGCGTTGGGGCGATGCGCCGTTGCTGCGCTGGTTTTCCGGCATGTCGTTCGCCATTGCGCTCATCGTCGGCCTGCTCGTCCTCGCCTTCTACATGGAACTGACGCCGCAGGCCGTCCGCCCGCCGCCCCCATCAGCCGGATGGGTCGCCCGCCTCGGCTTCGCCAGCGTCACATCCTCGTGGCCGTTCGTGCTGCTCTACGCCACCACCCTGCTCGCGCTCGGCATCGCCGTGGCGCGACGGCTGCGACACGCGACCCGTCACGATTTCGTCTTCCTCTGCAACCACCTCGGCCTGTGGATACTGCTCGCCGCCGCCGGCTTTGGCGCGGCGGACATGCAGCGCGTGGTGATGTACGTGCGCGAGGGCGAAACCGAATGGCGCGTCTACAACAAGAACGAGGAAGCCATCCAACTGCCGCTCGCCATCGAGTTGAAGGATTTCAGGCTGGAGGAATACCCGCCGCGTCTGGCGCTCATCGACCGCGCCAGCAACAAGCCGCAACCGGAGGCGCGCCCCGACTACGTGCAAATCGACCCCACCCGGACGCGCGGCAAGCTCGGCGACTGGAACCTCGTCGTCGACGAATACCTGCACGAAGCGGTGCGCATCGACGGCGAATTCCGCCCCTCGCCGATGCCCGCCTCCACCCCGGCGGCGCGGGTCACGGCGACCAACGCCCTCAGCGGCGCGGTGAAAAGCGGTTGGGTGAGCGGCGGCGGCAACGTCGCCGGCTTCTATGCCGCGCTCGACCTCGACGACAAATCCTTCCTCGCCATGACCGCGCCGGAGCCGAAACGCTATTCCTCCGACATCGTGGTTTATCCGAAAGACGGCAAGAGCGTCGCGGCGCGACTCGAAGTGAACAAACCGCTCACCGTCGCCGGCTGGACGATTTACCAGTTCGACTACGACAAGGACGCCGGCAAGATGTCCACCTACAGCGCCATGGAACTGGTGCGCGACCCGTGGCTGTTCCCGGCGCAGTTCGGCATGGCGTTGATGGCGCTCGGCGCGCTGCTGCTGGTGTGGCGCGGCGCCGGGGCGCGGAGGCGGACACCATGAGTTGGGACGATTTCCCTTTCTTCGCCCTGCCCGCCGCCGCGCTGTGGCTGGTCGCCGGCGTGCTGGCCCTGCGCGCCGACACGCCGCGTCGTCGCCTCGCCGTGCATCTGCCGATGCTCGTGGGCATCGCCCTGTTCGCCGCCTTCATCGCCCTGTTCTGGACGGCGTTGCAGCGCCCGCCCCTGCGCACGATGGGCGAAACCCGCCTGTGGTACGCCTTCTTTCTCGCCAGCGCCGGCTATCTGACATGGCTGCGCTGGCGGCATTCGTGGCTGTTGCTGCTGACGGCGGCGATGGCGGCCACCTTCGCGGCCATCGACGTGTTGCGCCCGGAAATCCACTCCATCGCCCTGATGCCCGCGCTGCAAAGTTTCTTCTTCGTGCCGCACGTGGTCATCTACATCCTCGCCTACGCGCTCTTCGGCGTCGCCACGCTGGCGGCGCTGGCGCAAATCGTCCGCCTGCGCCGCGACACCGCCGACACCAGCCTGTTCGCCTTCATGGACGACGCCGTGCACGTCGGCTTCGGCTTTCTCGCCCTCGGCCTGCTGCTCGGCGCCGTCTGGGCCAAGGAAGCGTGGGGGCACTATTGGTCGTGGGACCCGAAGGAAACCCTCGCCTTCATCACCGGCGCGGCCTACCTCGTTTATATTCACCTGCGCGCCCAAGGTCGCGCCGACGCCCTCGCCGCGTGGGCCTTGCCGGTCGCCTTCCTGCTGCTGCTGCTCGGCTGGCTCGGCACGGCGCTCTTTCCGGGCGCGCAAGGCAGCCTGCACCTTTATTCCTGACCGAACCCATGAACGACATCGCACGCATCGGCATCATCACCGTCTCCGACCGCGCCAGCCACGGCATCTACGAAGACAAGGGCGGCCCCGCCATCCGCGACTGGCTGCAAAAGGCGCTGACGAGCCAATGGCAAGCCGTGGCGCGCGTCATCCCCGACGAGCGCGCCGTCATCGAATCAACTTTGATGGAACTCATCGACCGCGAAGGCTGCTGCCTCGTCGTCACCACCGGCGGCACCGGCCCCGCGCCGCGCGACGTCACCCCCGAAGCCACCGAAGCGGTGAGCGAAAAATTGATGCCCGGCTACGGCGAACTGATGCGCGCCGTCTCGCTGCGCGCCGTCCCCACCGCCATCCTCTCGCGCCAAACCGCCGGCATTCGCGGCAAATGCTTGATCGTCAACCTCCCCGGCAACCCCTCGGCCATCGCCGAATGCCTCGAAGCCGTCTTCCCCGCCACCCCCTACTGCATCGACATCATCGGCGGCCCGTATCTGGAAACGAACCCGGCGGTGTGCAAGGCGTTTCGGCCTGCGGGCGCTACCAAATGAGCGCCAGCCCGTGCTGGCGGTAATGGGGGATTTTGTCGTCAGGACTGACGAGAGTGAGATTGCGCCGCATGGCCTGAACGACGAGCAGCCGGTCGAAAGGGTCGTGATGGCCGTCGTAAAACGGCAAAGCGGCGAGCGCGACCGCCTCGGCGGGTTCCACGGCGATGAGACGCGCGCCGTGCGCGGTCAGGACATCGGGCAGACTCGGCAACGAAACGCCCTCGATGGCGAGCTTGCCGATGGAAATCTTGATCGCCATCTCCAGCAGCGATACCGCCGAAACGTGCGTGACAGTCGCCGGATCGCGCAGGATGGCGCGCGCTGTCTGCGAGAGTTTCGGATCGTCGGTAAGCGTCCATATCAGGGCGCAAGTATCGAGCAGGACGTTCATAAGGCGAGGAGTTCGGCGTCCGACAACTCCCAATCGTCGCTCATCGTGAACCGGGCAGCGCCGCGCAGACAGCCAAGCAAGCCACCGCTGGCGGTGGAATTGGCAACCGGCACGATGCGGGCGACGGGCGTTTTGGTGCGTCCGTAAAGAATTTCGATTTCGCTTCCCTCGCGCACCTTGTCGATCACGGCGGAAAAGTTGGCTTTAAAGTCCGCAACGGCCATGTATTCCATGTCGCCCTCCTGTTCGTTACACGATAGCAGAAGGTGACAACTTGTCAAATACCCCAAAACCGCCTATTGCTCTAGCGAAAGGCGCACAAATCGCTCTCGACGTAACGTACCGTCACCCTGGGAGCGGTCTGACCTTCCTGTAGACTGGCTTGCAGCACGGCGGCGAAGTGTCGGCCTGCGTCGTGAAAGGATTGCCGATCGTTTTCGTTCAGCAGCACGAAATCGTTTTTGCCGACTTATTTGCGGCGCTGCGCGCCGTTCGTTACGACCGTCGGACTTCGTCCGACCTACGAAAATCGTGGCTAACCGGAGGGCGTTTCTTGCCCCAACCACCCCGCCACCACGCTGTCGCATTCTTCGATGCCGATTTTGGTCAGGGCGGAGAAAAGTTGGACGCTGAGGCGTGGGCCGATGCGGGCGAGGTCGGCGCGGGTTTTTTGCAGGGCGGCGGAGGCGGCGCCGCGCGAGAGTTTGTCGCTTTTGGTGAGCAGGACGTGGATGGGGCGACCGGAGGGGGCGAACCAGCCGATCATCTGGCGGTCGAGTTCGGTCATCGGGTGGCGGGCGTCCATCATCAGCACGAGTCCGACGAGGACGGCGCGGGTTTTCAGGTAGTTTTCAATCAGGCTTTGCCACTGGCGGCGGATTTTTTCCGGCACGGCGGCGTAGCCGTAGCCGGGCAGATCGACGATGCGGGCGCCGCATTGCAGGCGAAAGAAGTTCAACAACTGCGTGCGACCGGGCGTTTTGGAGACGTAGGCGAGCCGGGTGTGACCGGCGAGCGTGTTGATGGCGCTGGATTTGCCGGCGTTGGAGCGACCGGCGAAGGCGACCTCGAAACCGTCTGGGGGCGGCAGCGCGGCAGGCCGGGCGATGGAGGTCTCGAAGCTGGCGTGGCGGAAGATGGAGGCGGGCATCGGCGGGTGGGCGCGAGGATTAAGCGCGCGGCAGTCGTACAAAAGGGTTTCGTGTTATAGAATACCGTGCTTGAAACACCAACCCTACGGCTTTTCGAGGACATCATGATCAAGCGTTCCTTGCTGCTGTCTCTGCTTGCCGCCGGCAGCGTCGCCGCGCAGGCTCAAACCATTCCTGAGAAGGTCAAACCCTACGTCGAAACCTGCGCCGCCTGTCATGGCGCGTTCGGCAATCTGACCAAGGGCATCGAAACGGACGAACAAGGCAACGTCAAGATCGTCGACAACGTTCTGGTCGCGCCCGAAGAAGCGCCGCAACCCAAGCTCGCGGGGCAGCACGCCGACTACCTCTACAAACAGATGCGCGATTTCCGCATGGAAGGCGACAAGCCGCCGGTGCGTGAAAACGCCAACATGAACGCGATGATCGCGGTCGTGCCCGACGAAGATCTACGCGCGGTCGCCGATTACTTCGCGGCGCAAAAGCTGCAACCGGCCGCCGCCACCAACGCCGAAACCGTCGCCATCGGGCAAAAGCTCTGGCGCGCCGGCGACGCCGCGCGGGGCATTCCGGCCTGTGCCGGTTGTCACGGCCCGGCGGGCAAGGGCATTCCGGCGCAATATCCGGCGCTGGCGGGGCAATTCCCCGAATACATCGCCGTGCAGTTGCGCGCCTTCCGCGACGACGTGCGCCAGAACGACCCGGCCAACATGATGCGCGCCATCGCCTTGCGTCTGACCGAACCGCAAATCAAGGCTGTGTCGGATTACGCCGCGGGGTTACGCTGAGACTCCCCGGCTTCTTTAGACCCTGATGTCGGGGCGGCGCTGCGAGCCGCCCCTTTTCGTTTCCGCTCCCGACAGGACCACGATGCAGCAACGCGCCAACACGCGCGCCTCCGTGCTGGAGGCGCTGGTAGAACTTCTAAGCTCGATGCGCTTCGCCATCAGTCTGCTTACCGTGCTGGCGATCGCCGCGATCATCGGCACCGTGGTGCAGCAGAACGAGCCGGCGAACGCCTATCTCAACCAGTTCGGACAATTCTGGGATCCGGTCTTTTCCAGACTGGGGCTTTACACCGTCTATAACACCGGCTGGTTCGTCGCCATCCTCGCCTTCCTCGTGTTGTCGACGACGCTGTGCGTCATTCGCCAGTTCACGCCGATGCTGCACGAGATGCGCGGCTTCCGCGAACACGCCCGCGAAGCGTCGCTGCGCGCTTTCGCGCACAGCGCCAGTCTGACGCCGACCCTGACGCCGGAAACGCGCCGGGGCGCGGTAAGCGATTACCTCGCCCGCGCTGGTTTCCGTTTTCGCGTCGACGAACGCGACGACGGCGTCCTCGTCGCCGCCAAGCGCGGCGGCGTCGGGCGCATCGGTTATTTTCTCGCCCACGGCGCCATCGTGCTCATCTGCCTCGGCGGCCTGCTCGACGGCAATCTGCCGTTGGCGTTGCAGATGAGTTTCGCCGGCAAAGCGCCCACCAACGGCAACCAGCCCATCGCCCACATTCCCGCCTCGGCACGGCTCGACGCCGGCAACTGGAGCTATCGCGGCAACGTCTACATCCCCGAAGGCGCCAGCGCCGACTTCGCGGTGCTCAATCTCGAAGACGGCATCCTGTTGCAGAAACTGCCGTTCAAAGTCGAACTCAAACGCTTCAACATCGACTACTACCCGACCGGAATGCCACGCCGCTACGCCAGCGACGTCGTCATCACCGACGACGACGGACAGAGATTCGAGCGCACTCTCGAAGTGAACAAGCCCTTCGAGCATCGCGGCGTCACGCTTTACCAATCCGGCTACGACGACGGCGGCTCGGTGCTGCGCTTCACGCTGCATGACTTCGCCCCCGGCAAACGACCGCCGCATCCGCTCGAAATCGAAGTCGGCACGCGGTTGCCGCTCGCCTCCCTCGGCTACGGTCTCGCGCTCGAACTCACCAACTTCCGCCCGATCAACGTCGAAAACACCGCCGCGCCGTCGGCGACGCCGGGCAAGTTCACCGGCAGCGGCGCCGGACGCCTGACCGACAAGAGCCTGAAAAATTTCGGCCCGGTGTTCACCTACAAGGTGCGCGACGACGCCGGTCAGGCGCTCGAATTCAACAACTACATGCTGCCGCTGGAAATCGGTGGTCGCAAATATCTGTTCAGCGGCGTGCGCAAATCGGCGGCGACCGATTACAGCTACCTGCGCATCCCGGTCGACGAGGAGGACAACGCCGAGACGTGGTTCGCCATCCGTCGCATCTTTTTCGACCCGGCGCGGCGCGGCGCGCTCACCGAGCGCTTCGCCAAACGCAGCCTCGACGGCGGCGACAAGGCGATGCGCGAGCGCCTCAAGACCACCGCCGACCACACGCTGACGCTGTTTACCGTGGGCGGACTCGACGCGGTGTCCGACTTCATCGAAAAGTCGGTGCCGGAGGAGGAGCGCGACAAGGCCGGCGCGGCCTTCATTCAAATCCTGCAAGGCTTGACGTGGGACGCGTGGCAGATGGCGCGCGCCGACGCCAAACTGCCGGCGCTCAAAGCCGGCGACGAACACACCGCCTTCATCCGCGACGCGCTCATCGCGCTCGCCGACAGCGTGCGTTACGGCGCGCCGTTCTACCTGCAACTGCACGACTTCGAGCAGAAACAGGCCAGCATCCTGCAAGCGACGCGCTCGCCGGGCAAACCGCTGGTCTATCTCGGCTCGCTCTTGCTCACGCTCGGCATCTTCGCCATGCTCTACATCCGCGAACGGCGGCTGTTCGTTCTGCTCAAAGGCGATGAGGCGCTGGTGGCGATGACCTCGAACCGCAAGACCATCGACCTCGACGAACAATTCGCCCAACACCGCGATGGGCTGGCCGCCGCGCTCGCCGTCAAGGTCTGAACGAATCGGGAAGGAGACACCCGTATGGAATCGGCAATACCCTCGTCTGCCGCCGCGCCCGTCGGCGCGACGAACTGGCTGGCGCGACGTACTCTCGGCGACTGGCTCTACGCGCTGCTGCTGGTCGCGGGCGCCGTGCTCGCCTACACGCGCTACGGCGAAGTCATGGACGGCTACGAAGTCGCCATCCTCGCCCTGCACGTTCCCATCCTCGCCGCGCTCGGTTGGGCGTGGCGACCGTTCCGTCTTTACGCCGCCGCAGTCGCGGTGCTGGCGCTGGCGAGCATCTGGCTCTATCAGGGCGATCTGGGGCGCGCCGAACAGAATTTCTTCCTCAAATACCTGATTTCGAGCCAGACGGCGATCACGTGGATGAGCGCCTGCTTCTTCATCGCCACCGGCGCGTACTGGCTCGGCATGGCGGCGAAATCCGATTTCGGTGAGCGCACCGGCAGCCGCCTGACATGGGCCGCATCGGTCATGGGCGCGACCGGCCTGTGCGTGCGCTGGTACGAGTCCTACCTGTTGGGGCCGGAAGTCGGCCACATCCCGATCAGCAATCTGTACGAAGTCTTCGTGCTGTTCAGCCTCATCACCGCCCTGCTCTACCTGTTCTACGAAGGCCGCTACGGCACGCGCAAGCTCGGCGCTTTCGTGCTCACCGTCATCTCGGTGGCGGTGGCGTTCCTGCTTTGGTACGCGTTCACGCGCGAGGCTTACCAAATCCAGCCGCTGGTGCCCGCCTTGCAGTCCTACTGGATGAAGATTCACGTCCCGGCCAACTTCGTCGGCTACGGCGGCTTCGCGCTCGCGGCGATGGTCGGCGTCGCCTATCTGCTCGCCGAACGCGGCGCGCTCGCCGGACGCCTGCCGGAAAAGAAAGTGCTCGAAGACGTGATGTACAAGGCCATCGCCATCGGCTTCGCCTTCTTCACCATCGCCACCATCCTCGGCGCGCTATGGGCGGCAGAGGCATGGGGCAGCTACTGGTCGTGGGATCCGAAGGAAACCTGGGCGCTCATCGTCTGGCTCAACTACGCGATCTGGCTGCACATGCGCCTGACGCGCGGCCTGCGCGGCAAGATGCTGGCGTGGTGGGCGGTGGTCGGGCTGGTCGTCGTCACCTTCGCCTTCGTCGGCGTCAACATGTTCCTCACCGGCCTGCACTCTTACGGATCGCTCTAGTCATGACCCAAGACGAACTCAAGCGCGCCGCCGCCGTCGCGGCGGTGGAGGAACTAAAAGGATTGCCGCCCGGCGTCGTCGTCGGCGTCGGCACCGGCTCCACCGTCAATCATTTCATCGACGCCCTCGCCGCCAGCGGAATCGACATCGGCGGCGCGGTGTCGAGTTCGGAAGCCAGCTCCCAACGTCTCGCCGCGCACGGCATCGCGCTCAAGAGTCTCGACACGGTGGAATCGCTGCCGGTCTACGTCGACGGCGCCGACGAAATCGACCGCGCCTTCAACATGATCAAGGGCGGCGGCGGCGCGTTGACGCGCGAGAAAATCGTCGCCGCCGTGGCGAAGAAGTTCGTCTGCATCTGCGACGAGAGCAAGTTCGTCGAAACGCTAGGTCGCTTCCCGCTGCCGGTGGAAGTCATCCCGATGGCGCGCGCTTACGTGGGGCGCGAAATCGTTCGTCTCACCGGCGGCGAGCCGCGCTGGCGCGAGGGTTTCGTCACCGACAACGGCTGCCACATCCTCGATGTGCACGGCTTGACCATCGCCGAACCCGAAAAGCTCGAAGCCGCCCTGAACCAAATCGCCGGCGTCGTCACCAACGGCCTGTTCGCGCGCCGGGGGGCCGA
>JAISSY010000036.1 GCA_031272995.1 Azoarcus sp. | reverse complement strand
CTTCTGGATCATCACCCTGATGCTGGTCTTTCTCGGTCTGACGACCTTGAAGCTGAGGTAAATATATCCATGGAACTGGCGGGCAAACGCTTCGTGGTGGTGGGACTCGGCGAGTCGGGGCTGGCGATGGCCAAGTGGCTGCATCGTCAGGACGCCGTCGTGCGCGTCGCCGACAGCCGCGATGAGCCGCCGGGGCGCGCCGCGCTCGCCGCTTTCGCGCCGGAAATCGAAGTCGTCGCCGGGCCGTTCCGCAGCGAGACTTTCGCCGATGCGGACTATCTGGCGCTCTCGCCCGGCGTGCCGGTGGCCACGCCTGAAATCGCCGCCGCGGCGCAGAGTGCGCCCATCGTCTCGGAAGTGGATTTGTTCGCCGCCGCCGTCGCCGCGCTTGCGCCGCAATCCAAAGTGCTGGCGATTACCGGCTCCAACGGCAAGACCACCACCACCGCGCTTACCGCGCACCTGTTGAACGGCGCCGGGGTGACGGCGGTGGCCTGCGGCAACATCTCGCCCTCGCTGCTCGACGCGCTGATGGCCGCGCTCGACGCCGACGCGCTGCCGCAGGCGTGGGTGCTGGAACTGTCCAGCTTCCAGTTGGAAATCACTCACCGCCTCGCGGCGCACGCCGCCACGGTGTTGAACGTCAGCGAAGACCACCTCGACCGTTACGATTCGCTCGCCGGCTACGCGCGGGCCAAGGCGCGCATCTTCCAGAATCGCGCCGGCGTGCGGGTGCTCAACCGCGACGACGATTACAGCCTCGGACTCGGCGCTTGCGGCCCCGGCATGGTGACTTTCGGACTCGACGCGCCGCCGCGCGCCGGGCATTACGGGCTGGTCGACGGCGCGATATATCTCGGCAAGGAACAGCGCCTGATTGGGCTGGACGAACTGCCAATCAAGGGACTGCACAACGCCGCCAACGTCATGGCGGCGCTGGCGCTGTGCGCGGCGGTCGGGGTCGAGGCGGCGCGCGCGCTGGCGGCGCTCAGGACTTTCAAGGGGCTGCCGCACCGCGTCGAGCCGGTGGCCGAAATCGACGGCGTGCTCTACGTCGACGATTCCAAGGGCACCAACGTCGGCGCGACGCTGGCGGCCATCGAGGGCATGGGGCGCAAGGTCGCCATCGTCCTCGGCGGCGACGGCAAGGGGCAGGATTTTGCGCCGCTGAAGAACGCGCTCGCCAAACACGGGCGCGCCGTGGCGCTCATCGGGCGCGACGGGCCGCAAATCGGGCAGGCCATCGCCGGTTGCGGCGTCGCTACCGAATCCTTCGCCACCCTCGAAGAAGCGGTGCGCTGGCTCGCCGCGCAGGCGCAAAGCGGCGACTGCGTGCTGCTGTCGCCCGCCTGCGCCAGTTGGGACATGTTCGACGGTTACGCGCACCGCTCGAAAGTGTTCATCGATACGGTGCGCGCCTTGCCGGGAGGAACGCGATGAGCGTCGCCGCTTCGCTTCGCAAGAGCTTCTTCGGCTCCACGACCGGGCGCGACCAGCTCGCCGCCCGCACGGTCGGGCGGCTGGTGAAGCCGCAAGCGCCGGTGAGCGAACTCGACCCGGCGCTGTCGTGGTCGGCGGTCATCCTGCTCGCGTTGGGATTGGTGATGGTCTATTCCGCCTCCATCGCCACCGCCGAGGGCAGCAGCTTCACCGGCTACGAGTCCAATTACTTCCTCGTCCGCCACGTGCTTTACCTGCTCGTCGGCCTGCTCATGGGCGTGGCGGCGTTCCGGGTGCCGATGACGACCTGGCAGCGGCTGGCGCCGTGGCTTTTCCTCGGCGGCGTGCTGCTGCTCTTGGTGACGCTGATTCCGGGCCTCGGTCACAAGGTGGGCGGGGCGCGGCGCTGGCTGCAATTCGGCGCGGTGAATCTGCAAGCCTCCGAATTGATGAAGCTGTTCGTGGCGCTCTACGCCGCCGACTACACGGTGCGCAAGCTCGACGTCATGTCCAGCTTCAAGCAGGGCTTCATGCCGATGATGGGCGTGATTCTGTTCGTCGGCTGCCTGCTGCTGTTCGAGCCGGATTTCGGCGCTTTCGTGGTCATCGTCACCATCGCCTTCGGGGTGCTTTTCCTCGGCGGCGTCGGCCTGCGCGTGTTCACGCTGCTCGGTCTGGCGGCGGTGGTCGGCTTCGTGCTGCTCATCTGGATTTCGCCCTACCGGCGCGACCGCATCTTCGGCTTCATGAATCCGTGGGCCGACCCCTTCGGCGACGGCTATCAACTCACCCACGCGCTCATTGCCTTCGGGCGCGGCGAATGGTTCGGCGTCGGCTTGGGCGGCAGCATCGAAAAACTGTTCTACCTGCCGGAATCGCACACCGACTTCCTGCTCGCGGTCATCGCCGAGGAACTCGGCTTCGTCGGCGTGCTGGCGGTCATCGTCTGCTTCGCGGTGCTGGTGCAGCGCGCCTTCGTCATCGGGCGCGAGGCGATTCGCCTCGAACAGAACTATGCCGGTCTGGTGGCGCAGGCCATCGGGCTGTGGATTGGCACGCAGGGCTTCATCAGCATGGGCGTGAACATGGGCCTGCTGCCCACCAAGGGTTTGACCCTGCCGCTGATGAGCTACGGCGGCTCCGGCCTGCTGGCGAATTGTCTGGCGCTCGGCATTCTGCTGCGCATCGACTGGGAGGTGCGGGTGCTCAAACGCGGGAGCAGCGCATGAAGACGGCGCTCATCATGGCCGGCGGCACCGGCGGTCACATCTTTCCGGGCATCGCCATCGCCGAGGCGCTGCGCGAACGCGGCTGGGAAATCGTCTGGCTCGGCAACCCCGACGGCATGGAAGCGCGGCTGGTGCCGCAACGCGGCTACCGCGCCGAATGGCTGCGCTTCGGCGCGCTGCGCGGCAAGGGACTGGCGCGCAAGTTGATGCTGCCGGTCAACCTCGCTTCCGGCTGCTGGCAAGCGTTGCAAGTATTGCGGCGCGTGCGGCCCGACGTGGTGGTGGGCATGGGCGGCTACATCACTTTTCCCGCCGGGCTGATGGCGGCGCTCTCCGGGCGCAAACTGGTGCTGCACGAACAGAATTCCATCGCCGGGCTGGCCAACAAGGTGCTGGCGAAATTCGCCCGCCGCGTCCTCACCGGCTTTCCCGACGTGCTGGCGCACGGGCAGTGGGTGGGCAACCCGGTGCGCGCCGAAATCGTCGCCGTTGCGCCGCCCGCAGAACGTTTCGCCGCGCGCGAAGGGCGTCTGAAACTGCTGGTGGTGGGCGGGTCGCTCGGCGCGGCGGTGTTGAACGACGTGGTGCCGAAGGCGCTGGCGCTGTTGCCGCCGGCGACGCGTCCGAGCGTCGTGCATCAGGCGGGCGAAAAACAAATCGCGGCGCTGAAGGCCGCCTATGCCGAAGCCGGCATCGACGGCGACCTGCGCCCGTTCATCGACGACATGGCCGCCGCTTACGCCGAGGCCGATTTGGTGATTTGCCGCGCCGGGGCGCTGACCGTCGCCGAACTGACGGCGGCGGGGGTGGCGAGCGTGCTGGTGCCGTTCCCGTTCGCGGTCGACGACCACCAGACCGGCAACGCCCGCTTCCTCTCCGGGCGCGAGGCGGCGTGGCTGCTGCCGCAACCGGAACTGAACCCCGAACGACTGGCGGCCTTCCTTGGCGAAGCCGAGCGCGGCGAATTGCTGCGGCGGGCGGAAAACGCCCGCGCGCTGGCGCGTCCGCAGGCCGCCGTCGAAGTGGCGAAGGTGTGCGACGAACTCATGGGCGAGGTGTCGGCATGAAGCACAAGGTCAAGAACATCCACTTCATCGGCATCGGCGGCTCCGGCATGAGCGGCATCGCCGAAGTGCTCGCCAACCTCGGCTACAACGTGTCGGGTTCCGACCTCGCCGCCTCCGCCGTCACCGAACGACTGGCGGGGCAGGGCATCCGCATCGCCATCGGCCACGCGGCGGAGAACATCGCCGGGGCGCAGGCGGTGGTGGCGTCCACCGCGGTGAAGCCCGACAACCCGGAAGTCATCGCCGCCTATCTCGCCGGGGTGCCGGTGGTGCCGCGCGCCCAGATGCTCGCCGAGTTGATGCGCCTCAAGCAGGGCATCGCCATCGCAGGCACGCACGGCAAGACCACCACCACCAGTCTGGTCGCCAGCATCCTCGGCGAAGCCGGCCTCGACCCCACCTTCGTCATCGGTGGGCGGTTGAACGCGGCGGGCGCGAACGCACGTCTGGGCAGGGGCGATTTTCTCGTCGCCGAGGCGGACGAATCCGACGCCTCCTTCCTCTACCTGAGTCCGGTGATTTCGGTCGTCACCAATATCGACGCCGACCACATGGACACCTACGACCACGACTTCAATCGCCTGAAGCAGACCTTCGTCGAATTCCTCAACCGCCTGCCGTTCTACGGCGTCGCGGTGCTGTGTCAGGACGACCCCAACGTGTGGGAAATCCTGCCGCAAGTCTCCAAGCAAATCGTGCGCTACGGTCTGGGCGCGGAAGCCGACGTGCGCGCCGAGAACATCCGCGCCGAGCACGGGCGGATGATTTTCGACGCCGTGCGCGGTCACGGCGACGAGCGGCGCTTGCCGATTACCCTCAACGTGCCGGGGATGCACAACGTATTGAACGCGCTCGCCGCCATCGCCGTCGCCAGCGAGGTGTCGGCCCCCGACGAGGCCATCGTCAAGGCGCTCGCCGAATTCAAGGGCGTCGGGCGGCGCTTCCAGCGATACGGCGAAATTCCGGCGCGCAGCGGCGGGCATTTCACCCTCATCGACGATTACGGCCATCACCCGGTCGAGATGACCGCGACGATAGCGGCGGCGCGCGGCGCGTTTCCGGGGCGGCGGCTGGTGCTGGCCTTCCAGCCGCACCGCTACACGCGCACGCGCGACTGCTTCGAGGATTTCGTCAAGGTGCTCTCCAGCGTCGATGCGCTGTTGCTCGCCGACGTCTATCCCGCCGGCGAAGCGCCCATCGTCGCCGCCGATGGGCGGTCGCTGGCAAGGGCGCTGCGCGTCGCCGGCAGGGTGGAGCCGATTTTCGTCGAAGCCATCGCCGACATGCCGGCGCAGATTCTCGCCGTCGCCCGCGACGGCGACGTGGTGTTGTCCATGGGCGCCGGCTCCATCGGCGGCGTGCCGCAAAAAATCGTGAGCGAGGTAGGCAGCCATGAGTGAAGCGCAACAGGATTTCGGCAAGGTCGCGGTGCTGCTCGGCGGCGTCTCCAGCGAGCGCGAAGTGTCGCTCAACAGCGGCGGCGCGGTGTTGAAGGCGCTGCAAGGCGCGGGCGTCGACGCGCATCCGTTCGACCCCGCCACCGAGGCGCTCGACGCCCTGCGCCAGTTCGACCGCGTGTTCATCGCCCTGCACGGCGGCTACGGCGAAAACGGCGCCATTCAGGGTGCGCTGGAAATCATGGGCATTCCCTACACCGGCCCCGGCGTCATGGCCTCGGCCATCGGCATGGACAAGTTCCGCACCAAGCTGATTTGGCAGGCGGTGGGGCTGCCGGTGCCGGAATACGCGATGCTCGAAGAGGATTCCGATTTCGCGGCGGTGGAACGCCAACTCGGCCTGCCGCTTTTCGTCAAGCCGGCGCGCGAAGGCTCGTCGGTGGGCGTGGTCATGGTGACGAAACCGGGAGAGTTGCCGGACGCCTTCAAGACCGCGCGCGAACACGGCGAACTCATCATGGCCGAGAAAGGCGTCATGGGCGGCGAATATACTGTTGGCATCGTCAACGGCGAAGTGCTGCCCATCGTCAAAATCGAACCGGCCACCGCCTTCTACGACTACGAAGCCAAATATCTGCGCGACGACACGCGCTACGTCTGCCCCGCCGACCTGCCGGCGGCGAAAGCGGCGGAGATTCAGGCCGGCGCGCTCAAGGCGTTCCGCGCCCTCGGCGCGACCGGGTGGGGGCGGGTCGATTTCCTCATGGACGGCGGCGGGCGTCACTACTACCTCGAAGTGAACACCGCGCCGGGGATGACCTCGCACTCGCTGGTGCCGATGTCGGCCAGCAAGGCCGGGATGTCGTTCGAGGCGCTGTGCGTCAGGATTCTTGCGGGAGCGCATCTTGGCTGAACAACGCACGCTGCCGCCCGCCTACTCCTCCGCCGCCGGACGCGCCCGTCCGACGCGCGCGGAGCGTGCGCGCGGGTTGTGGCATCGTCCGCGTTCGCTCAATCTCATTGCCGACGTCATGCTGGTGTGCGCCGTCGCCGCGCTGGCGTGGGCGGCGGTGACGTGGGTGCTGTCGCGCCCCATCTTCCCGCTGCGCGAACTGGTGCTGGCGTCGCCGCCGGCGCAGACGACGCAGGCGCAACTCGAATACGTCGCCCGCACCGCGATTCACGGCAATTTCTTCACCGCCCGTCTCGAAGACGTGCGCGCCGCTTTCGAGAAGCTGCCGTGGGTGCGTAGCGCCGAAGTGCGCCGCCTGTGGCCGGACGGACTCGAACTGACGCTGGAGGAACACGAAGCGGTGGCCTACTGGCGCGACAGCGAATCCGGCGACGTGCGCCTCATCAACGCGCAGGGCGAGGTGTTCATGGCTTCATCCGACGCCGCGATGCCGGAACTCTCCGGCCCGCGCGGCACGGCGACGACGGTGCTGAAACGTTTCGACGAGTATGCGCGCCTGCTGGAGCCGTTGCAGGCGAAGCTCGTGCGGCTGGATCTGTCGCCGCGCGGCGCGTGGGCGTTGCGGCTGGACAACGGGCTGACCGTCGTGCTGGGGCGCGAGGAAGAACGCGCCCCGCTCGAAGCGCGGCTCAAACAATTCATCGCGGCATGGCCGCGTTTGCATGGCGAAATGGGTCTGGAAGTGGCGCGCGCCGATCTGCGCTACCCCGACGGTTTCGCCCTGACTCCGGTGGACAAGAGGAAATGAGCAAGGAATACAAGGATCTGATCGTCGGACTCGACATCGGCACGTCAAAAGTCACCTGCATGGTGGCCGAGGTGAGGCCCGACGGGCGGCTCTCCGTCGTCGGTCTGGGGACGCAGCCGACCAGCGGACTCAAGCGCGGCGTGGTGGTCAACATCGAGGCCACGGTGGATGCGATTTCCAAAGTGGTGCAGGAAGTCGAACTGATGGCCGACTGCAAGATTCACGACCTCTACACCGGCATCGCCGGCAGCCACATCAAGAGCTTCAACTCCAACGGCATGGTGGCGATCAAGGACAAGGAAGTGACCCCGCTCGACGTCGAGCGCGTCATCGAAGTTGCAAAGGCCATGCCGATTCCCGCCGAGCAGCAAATCCTCCACATCCTGACGCAGGAATTCATCATCGACGGGCAGGGCGGGGTGCGCGAGCCGATCGGCATGAGCGGCGTCAAGCTCGAAGTGAAGGTGCACATCGTCACCGGCGCGGTGTCGGCGGCGCAGAACGTCGTCAAGTGCGTGCGCCGTTGCGGGCTGGAAGTGATGGATCTGATCCTGCAACCGCTGGCTTCCTCCTACGCCGTGCTCACCGAGGACGAAAAGGAACTGGGCGTGTGCATGGTCGACATCGGCGGCGGCACCGCCGACCTCGCGGTGTTCACGCAAGGCGCGATTCGCCACACGGCGGTGATTCCGGTGGCGGGCGACTTGGTCACCAACGACATCGCCATGACTCTGCGCACGCCGACCTCGGAAGCGGAGGAATTGAAGATTCGTCACGGCGTCGCCATGCACGCGCTGGTGTCGCCGGAAGAAATGATCGAAGTGCCGGGCGTCGGCGACCGTCCGCCGCGCATGTTGACGCGGCAGACGCTCGCCGACGTGATCGAGCCGCGCGTCTCGGAGATTTTCGACTTGGTGATCGCCGAACTGCGCCGCAGCGGCTACGAGGAATTGCTGTCGTCGGGCATCGTGCTCACCGGCGGCGCGGCGCTGATGCCGGGCATGGCCGAGTTGGGCGAGGACATCTTCCACATGCCGGTGCGGGTCGGCGTGCCGCTCTACGAAGGGGCGCTCGCCGACGTGATTTGCCATCCGCAATACGCGGCGGCGATGGGCCTGGTGATCGAAGGCGCGGCGCAACGGCGGCGCGGCATCGTTGCTCGCGACGCCGGCGGAGTGAAACAGCTTTGGAGCCGGATTCTGGCTTGGTTTGGACGCAATTTTTGAGGGTCGCCACGGCGACAGGGCTTGCGGCGTACGCCGCCAACGCATGACGAAGGGGGATAGAAAAATGCGAATACGCTGTACGACGGTCGTGACATGAATCGCGCCCGAAAACATTCAAGCCGTCGCGACAAGCGGCGGCGAGGCAGAAACAAGCGAAACACCACTCTCACCACTCTCCAGGAGCCAACAATGTTTGAAATCGTCGAAAAGGAACAACGTTCGCCCAACGGCAGGACGGTCATCAAGGTCATCGGCGTCGGCGGCGCCGGCGGCAACGCCGTCGACCACATGGTGCGCGAAGGCGTGCAAGGGGTCGAATTCATCACCGCCAACACCGATGCGCAGGCGCTGGCGCGCAGCCTCGCCCCGGTGCGCATCCAGTTGGGCGACAGCGGACTCGGCGCCGGTTCCAAGCCGGAAGCGGGTCGCGCTGCGGCGCAGGCATCGCACGACAAAATCGCCGAGGCGCTCGCCGACGCGCACATGGTGTTCATCACCGGCGGCATGGGCGGCGGCACCGGCACGGGCGCCGCGCCGGTCGTGGCCGAAATCGCCAAGGAACTTGACATTCTTTGCGTCGCCGTGGTCACCAAGCCGTTCGACTTCGAGAACCGCGAACGCGTCGCCGAAAGCGGCATCGAGGAGTTGAGCCGCTACGTCGATTCGCTCATCGTCGTCCTGAACGACAAGCTGCTCGAAGTCTATGGCGACGACGCCACTTTCGAGGAGTGCTTCCGCGCTTCCGACAACGTGCTGTGCAAGGCGGTCGGCGGCATCTCGGAAATCATCAACGCCCCCGGTCTGGTCAACGTCGACTTCCAGGACGTGCGCACCGCGATGGGCGAGATGGGTCGCGCCATGATGGGTTCGGCGGAAGCCGCCGGCGTCGACCGCGCCCGCATCGCCGCCGAACAGGCGGTGGGCAGCCCGCTGTTGGAAGGCACCGAGTTGAGCGGCGCGCGCTGCGTGCTCATCAACATCACCGCCGCCAAGGGTTCGCTCAAACTCGCCGAGGTGAAGGAAGCCGTGCATACCGTGCAGGCGTTCGCGGCGCCGGAAGCCTTCGTCAAGTACGGCACCGTGTTCGACGACAGCATGGAAGACCGTCTGCGCGTCACCGTGGTCGCCACCGGCCTCGGAACGCAGCGTGTCGCCGCTGTCGAACCTACCCCCCGTGCTAGCCAGAACTGGAAGGTCTTGACCAATTCGCGTACGGGTACCGACGGTTTTGGGTATCCCGAAGCCGGTGGTCTCGACGAGCCGACAGTTCTCCGTCGGCGTCGCAGTGGTGGTCGGGTAGAACCGTCGTTCCGTGCCGGAGCCGCCGCCGCGAGCGCCAGTCCGGCGCCCGCTGCGCAAGCGGCCGCCACCGGCACCTACGACATCCCCGCTTTCCTGCGCCGTCAGGCGGACTAAAGCGCGACAGGCATCCTGGAAAGCGCCTCCGCCAGCGGCGGCGCAAGGCTCACGTCCCCCTTGAGCTTTGCGCCGTCGCCGGGCGGGCGGCGTCCGTGTCACCGTCGAGATGTCATGGCAAAATCGTGGTGGTAAGCTTCCGATGATTATCGGGAAAATAAAATCGTGATTAGGCAGCGCACTCTCAAGGCCATCGTCAACGCAACCGGCGTCGGCTTGCACGGCGGACGCAAGGTCAACCTCGTCCTGCGACCGGCAGCGCCGGACACCGGCATCGTCTTTCATCGCGTCGACACCGATCCGCCGGTCGATCTGCCCGCCGATCCCTATTCCGTGTGCGATACCCGCATGTGTTCCGGTCTGGAAAAGAACGGCGTCAAGGTGGGCACCGTCGAACATTTGATGTCGGCGCTGGCCGGCCTTGGCATCGACAACCTGCACATCGACGTAGACGCCCCGGAGATTCCGATTCTGGACGGCAGCGCCAGCCCGTTCGTCTTTTTGCTGCAATCGGCGGGCATCGCCGAGCAGCCGAAGGCGAAGAAATTCCTGCGCGTGAAAAAAGCGGTCGAGTATCGCGAGGACGACAAGTACGTCAGGCTCACGCCTTACGAGGGTTTCCGGCTCCAGTTCTCCATCGTTTTCGACCATCCGGCCATCGACGCCACCGCCAACGAGGTGGTAATCGACTTCGCCAAGAATTCTTACGTGCGCGACGTCTCGCGCGCCCGCACCTTCGGTTTCATGCAGGACGTCGAGTTCATGCAGGCCAACGGCCTTGCGCTCGGCGGCAGTCTGGAAAACGCCATCGTCATGGACGAATACCGCGTCCTCAATTCCGAAGGCTTGCGCTACAGCGACGAATTCGTCAAACACAAGGTTCTGGACGCCATCGGCGATTTATATCTCTGCGGCCATCCGCTCTTGGCCACCTACACCGCCTACAAGGCCGGCCACGCCCTCAACAACCAGTTGTTGCGCGTGCTGCTCGAAGACGCCTCGGCGTGGGAAATCGTCGAATTCGACGACAAACAACCTGCGCCTGCCGCCGTCGTCCATCAACTCGCCGAACCGGCGCTGGCGCTCTGACCAAGCGCGCCCAAGGCGCTTTACAACTTCCTCACATGGCCGAATCCTTTTTCTCCCCCGTGCCGCGCGGGTTGGAAAGCCTGCTCGCCGACGAACTGCGCGCCCTCGGAGCCATCGACCCGCGCGCCGTGCCCGGCGGCGTCGAATGGCGCGGCGACTGGGCGGCCTGCTGGCGCGCCAATCTGGAAAGTCGCCTCGCCACCCGCGTGCTGTGGCGCGTTGCCGCCGGGCGCTATCGCAACGAAACCGACATCTACAAGCTCGCCTACGGCGCGACCTGGGCGAAGTGGTTCACCCCCGACGACACCATCCGCGTCTTCGTCACCGCGCGCCATTCGCCGCTGAAAAGCCTCGAATTCATCACCCTGCGCATCAAGGACGCGGTGTGCGACCACTTCCGCGCCGTGCGCGGCAAACGACCGAGCGTCGACACGGCGAACCCGGCGGTGCGCATCCACGCCTTCCTCAGCCGCGACGCGGCGACGCTCTACCTCGACACCTCCGGCGAGCCGCTCTACAAGCGCGGCTTCAAGCCCGGCACGGTGGAAGCGCCGCTGAAGGAAAACCTCGCCGCCGGCATCCTGCGTCTCACCGGCTGGCGCGGCGACGAACCGTTCGCCGACCCGATGTGCGGCAGCGGCACTTTCCTCATCGAAGCGGCGCAAATCGCGCTCGACATCGCCCCCGGCCTGGGGCGGAGCTTCGCTTTCGAGCGTCTGCGCACGTTCGACGCCCGTGCATGGAGCGCCATCCGCAAGGCCGCCGAAGACCGCCGCCAACCGGCGCGCGAGTTGCCGATTTACGGTTCCGACATCGCCAACAGCCAACTGCGCCGCGCCCGCGAAAACCTCGCCGCCGCCGGTCTGGAGCCGCACGTCAAACTGGAGCGCGCCGACCTGCTCGAACTCGTCCCCCCCGCCTCCGGCGGCGTGCTGGCGACCAATCCGCCCTACGGCGTCCGTCTCGGCGAAGCCGAAGAACTCGCCGCCTTCTACCCCCGCCTCGGCGACGCCCTCAAACGCCACTGGGCCGACTGGCGCTGCTATTTCCTCTCCGCCGACATGAACCTGCCCAAAGCCATCGGACTCAAAGCCTCCCGCCGCACGCCGCTTTTCAACGGCGCGCTGGAGTGCAGGTTGTTCGAATACAAAATCGT
>JAISSY010000012.1 GCA_031272995.1 Azoarcus sp. | reverse complement strand
GCGAAGGCGGCCTGACGCAGCGCCAGCGTCGCTTCGTCGAGGTCGATGTAGGCGCGGGCGCGTTCTTCGAGTTCGGCGTCGAGCGGCACGACGTAATCGAGGTTTTCCCTGCCGATGTCGAACACGAAACGCGACGGGTATTTGAAGATGCCGTCGTTGGCGGCGCCTTCGGCGTCGCTGAGGGTGAGGCGGGTCATGGCGCGGGTGACGGCGACGTAGGCGATGCGGCGCTCTTCTTCCATGTCGTCGGGGGTGACGACCTTGCGGCTTGGGAATACGCCCTCGTTCATGCCGCAGAGGAAAACGTGCGGGAATTCCATGCCCTTGGCGGCGTGGATGGTCATCAACTTCACGCAGTCGCGGCGCTCGTCGGCGTCGAGGTTGGTGAATAGCGCGGCGCGGGCGAGGAAATCTTCCAGCGTCGCGTCCTCGTCTTCGCCCATCGCTTCGACGGCGCGCTTCAGTTCGGCGACGTTGTCGAGGCGCTCCTGGTCGCCTTGCAGGCGGAGGAATTCTTCGTAGCCGGAGAGGTCGAGCAGGGTTTGCAGGGCGTCGCCGAGGCGCAATTTGGCGCGCACGGCGCGCACCTGTTCGATGGCTTCGACGTAGCGGCGCGCCTCCGATGCAGCGAATTCGGGCGCGGCGAGATTTTGCTTCAGGGCGTCGTAGAGCGTGAGTCCCTGCGCGTCGGCGAGAGCTTTGAGGGCGTCGAGCTTCTTCTTGCCCATGCGGCGAGGGGGAGTGTTGACGGTGCGCAGAAAGGCGAGGTCGTCGCCCGCCGTCGCCATGCGCAGGTAGGCGAGGGTGTCCTTGATTTCCTTGCGAGCGTAGAACTCGATGCCGCTGAAGATGCGGTAGGCGATGCCGCGCTCGAACAGGGCTTCTTCGAGGGCGCGCGACAGGTAGTGGGCGCGGTAGAGGATGGCGATGTCGCCCGCCGCCACGTTCCGCGCGCGCAGGGCGGCGATTTCGCCGGCAATCCACGCCGCTTCCTCCTTCTCGCTTTTGGCGTGGAAGTAGCGCGGCTTGTCGCCGGCGGGTTTCAGTGCGCGCAGGGCTTTCGGGAAGCGCACCGTGTTACGGGCGATGAGCGCGGCGGCGGCGGCGAGAATCTGCGGCGGCGAGCGGTAGTTGTCGGCGAGCGCGACGGTCTGCGCCTGCGGGTATTCGCGGTCGAAATCGAGAAAGAGCTTCACGTGCGAGCCGCGCCAGGAATAAATCGTCTGGTCGGGGTCGCCGACGATGAACAGGTTGCCGTGGCGCTCGGCGAGCAGGCGGGCGATTTTGTACTGGCGCGCGCTCACGTCCTGAAACTCGTCGACCATCACGTATTGCATACGCCGCGCCCATTTTTCGCGCACATCGGGGAAGCGTTCGAGGATGTAGGTGGCGAAGTTGATGAGGTCGTTGAAGTCGCAGCCGAAGCACTTTTTCTGCTCGTAGAGGTAGCGCAGGAAGATTTCGTCGTCGCGGCTGGCGGCGTGCAGCGCCCGCTGGCGCAGGGCTTCGTTGTCGAGTTCGTAAATGTCGTCGATGTAGGTGGTGGCGTACATCTTCTTCGTTTCCAGCACTTCGTCGATGGTGCGCTGGAGCGTGGTGTCGCGCAGGCCGAGTCCCATGTCGGCGAAGATGCGCAGCAGCATGTCCTTTTCGTCCTCGGTGTCGAGGATGATGAAATTCTTCGGGTAGTTGAGAACGTGGATGTCCTCTTTGAGCAGTTGCACGCAGAAGGCGTGGAAGGTGCAGACGAGGCCGAGGTCGAGGTCGCCGAGGGCGTCGCGCACGCGGCGCTTCATCTCGTTGGCGGCGCGGTTGGTGAAGGTGACGCAGAGGATGTTTTTGGGCGCGATGCCGAGGGTGGCGACGAGGTGGCAGTAGCGCGCGGTGAGCGTGCGCGTCTTGCCGGTGCCCGGCCCGGCCACCACCCGCAGCGCCCCTTCGGTGGCTTCGACGGCGCGGCGCTGTTCGGGGTTGAGTTCGTCGAGCGGGCTAGTCACCGTCTTGGCGCGCGCCGTCCGCCGCCGCTTTTTGCGCCGCCTGCGCTTCTTCCTCCGCCTTCATGCGCGCGAGCTTTTTCTCGCACGGATTCTCGCAATCGCATTTCAGCCCCAACAACGCCAACCCGCCGCAACTGCCGACGATGGGGCGACGACCGAACATGACGCCGATGGCCATGATGGCGATGACGGCGACGATGACGAGCAGGGTGACGAGAAAGGTGGTCATGGCGGTGTCCGGCGGGGAAAACCCGTAAACGATACGCTGGCCGCCGCCGGTTTCAAAGGATGAACTTGCCGCGCGGCAGCGACCCCGCCGCTTCGAGGCGGCTGACGACGCTGGCGAGGTCGAGCTTCGTTTGCGCGCGCAGCCGGGTGGCGCGCTGGCGCAATTCGGCGGCGCTGCGTTCGACGCGGCTGCCGGTGGCGGCGAAGACGATGACGTTGCCGCTGTCGCAGGAAGGGAAAGCCGCCGCGCGCTCGTCGTAAGCCTTGACGATGCGCGCCACGCTGGCGGCGTGACCGCGCGCCTGTCCGAGCAGGTTGTAGGCTGCGAGGCCCTCGTCGGAGAGCCGGGCGCGCAGGGCGAGGTGGAAGGGCAGGGTGTCGAGCGCCCCGGTGCGGGCGCGGCGGTCGTAGCCGTCGACGAAGGCGTAGTCGTAAGGCTCGCCCTCCTGCAGCACGAATTTCACCCCGTCGCCGACGTGGATGGCGAGGCGCTCGCCCTGCGGCGGCAGGCGAAAGAACTGCTGCGCCGCCGTCACCACTTCCGGCTCGATTTCCACCACGTCGATGCGCGCCCGCGGGCAGTGGCGATAAACGAACTTGACCAGCGAGGCCGCGCCCAGACCGACGATCAACACCCGGCGCGGCCACACGCCGCCGTCGTCGGCCAGCCCGTCGCGCAGCAGCAACCCGGCCATCATCTCGCGGGTGTAATCGAGTTCGAGCGCCTCGGGTTGGCGCAGGCGCATGGCGCCCTGTATCCATTCGGAACCGAAATGCAAATAACGTACGCCGGCTTTTTCGGAGATGTCGATAGGGGTACTCATCGCGTTTGATATCATGTAAAGACTTTTAACGAAACGATGATAACAGTGTGAAGATCCTTTTCATTCATCAGAATTTTCCCGGTCAATTTCGTCACCTCGCCGCGCATCTGGCGCGTCTGCCGGGTTACGAAGCGCTCGCCATCGGCCGCGAAACCGCGCCGAACATGCCGAACAGCCGCATCATCCGTTACACGCCGCATCGCCAACCGGGCAAGGAGACGCACCCCTACGCGCGCCAGTTCGAGAACGCCGTCCTGCATGGGCAGGAGGTGCTGCGCAAGTTGCTCGACATCAAGCAGCGCGGTTTGAGTCCCGACGTG
Source organism: Azoarcus sp. (assembly GCA_031272995.1). GTDB lineage: Bacteria > Pseudomonadota > Gammaproteobacteria > Burkholderiales > Rhodocyclaceae > WRNU01. The sequence goes on along the minus strand of JAISSY010000012.1, from coordinate 471 downwards.
GTGGTGGCGCATCCCGGTTGGGGTGAGAGCCTGTACGTGAAGCTCGCCTTCCCGCAGGCACGCTTGGTGCATTTCTGCGAGTTCTACTATCACCTCGAAGGCGCCGACGCCGGTTTCGACCCCGAATTCCCGCTCACGCCGCAGAGCGCCGCGACCATCGTCAGCCGCAACGCCATGCATCTGCTGAACCTAGAACACTGCGATGTCGCCATCGCGCCGACGCATTGGCAAAAAAGCCTGTTTCCGGCGGCCTATCAAGACAAAATCCGCGTCATCCACGAAGGCATCGACGTCGAGCACCTCGGCCCCGACCCGGAAGCGACGCTGGATCTGCCCAACGGCACGACGCTGCGCGCCGGCGAACCCATCGTCACCTACGTGGCGCGCAATCTCGAACCCTATCGCGGCTTTCACCGTTTCATGCGCGCGCTGCCGAAGATATTGAAGAAGCACCCAAGCTGTCAGGCGGTC
>JAISSY010000150.1 GCA_031272995.1 Azoarcus sp. | reverse complement strand
ACGATGTCCTTGAGGTAGCTCTCCAGCGTAATCGTCTGCCAGCTCTCGCTCGACTGGTCGACCGCGATTTTCTTGAAGCTCTGGATGAGATTGGCGGCGCGGGTCAGGTTGGCGAGGATGATTTTCACCGTTTCCTGACAGGTGGCGAGGAAGGCGACGAAATCGGATTTTTTCAGCGCCCCGGCCGAGAAAGAATTCGCCAACGTAGCGGTGACTTCTTCGAGATGCGAGGCTGCGGTGACGCCGATGCCGAGCGGCGTGTTGACCTCGTGCGCGACACCGGCGACCAGCGAGCCGAGCGCCGCCAGCTTTTCGCTCTGCACCACCTGATCGGTGGCGTTCTGCAAATCGGTGAGCGCCTTGTGCAACTGCTGGTTGCTGGCCTGCAATTCCTGCGTCTGCTCCTGCACGTGGCGTTGCAGGGTGAGGTTGTGCTCGAACAACGAATAGGAATCGGCGGACAAGGCGGTGGAGCGCTCGACGCGGCCCATCAGGGCGCGGTTGATTTTCTCCAGCGCGACGATTTTGCGTTCGAGTTCGGCGATGCGCGCCTGCTCCGGCGTCGGCGTCGATTCGGGGGCGTTCATGTCGCCGTGTCTCCCAACACCAGCGCGGTGAGCGTGTAATTGACGTGCACGCCGCAGAACTGCTCGCCGAAGGTGGAAAAGCCGATGAACGGATAATGCGCCAGCACTTCGTTGGCCTTTTCCACTTCGCCGCGCTGCTGGATTTCGAGGCGGCGCTGCACGCAGTCGCTGCCGAAGATGAGCGCCGGATGCGGGATGTCGGCTTCGACTTTCGCCAGTTCGTCGGCGAGGTTTTCGCTCAGCGTCTCGGCGCGTTTCGCCACCCGCAGCACCAGCCCGACGTCGATGGCGCAGAAGAAGGTGAGGCTGCCGTCGGGGTTCAATTTCTGAATCGAGCGCACGAAGTAGGCGTCGCCGATTTTCAGCATGACCGGATGAGCGGCGAAAACCTGCGGCGTCAGTTTGTCGATGGTCACGCCGACGGCGCGGGCGTATTCCTCGCACGCGGGCAGGCCGTTGATTTCGGTGACGACGCGGTTGGCGGTGTCGGCTTCGGTGATGACGAGCTTTTCGTCGGTCGGCTCGAAATGCTGGATGTGCAGCGCCGCAAACGGCAGGCTGGTCTCGACGATGGCCAGCACGGCGGCGCGTTCGTGAAAGGCGCCGCCGTAATAAACGTAGGTGTGGCTGAAATCCAGTTCGCCGCCGGCCGAGGCGCCGATGAGCGGCGCGCCCTTCAGGGCGTGGTAAATCTGCGCGATGACCGCTTCCTCCATCATCGAGAGGCCGTCGATGAGAAAGAGCGCGAAACCTTTGCCGCGCGGGAGGTCGGCGAGCGGCTTCAATTCGGGCGGATTGGCGCTCTCGGCGAAGGCGTGCAAATCGTCGATGAATATCGGCCACATCGTCAGCTTGTCGGAGGCGAGCGCGGCGCAGACGATGGAATCCTCGATGTAGCCGGTCTCGCCCAGAATCTCGCCCACCGTCGTGCAGCCGATGGTCGGGCAATCGAAGGTTTTGTCGATGGCCTTACCGAGCGCGGCGAGGTCGTATTTCGGCGAGCAGAAGAAAATCAGCGCCGTCGGGTCAATCCCGCCGACCTGTTGCACCAATTCCGCGACCGCCGCTTTCGCGTCCGGATTGAAGCTTTTGCCGAACTTGACCTGAATATCGGACACGGCTGCCTCCTCGTCACGATTATCTTGGGGTGTTGCGTCGTTTTACGCCTCAATCCTTGAAGCTCTCGCGGATTTGCAGGATTTCTTCCTTGTGCGCCATGAAAAGGTCAATCAATTCCGGGTCGAATTGCTTGCCGCGCTGCGCTTCCATGTAGGCGAACACTTCGTCGATGGGCCACGCCGCCTTGTAGCAGCGCGGGCTGCCGAGGGCGTCGAACACGTCGGCGATAGCGGTGATGCGACCGTAGAGGCTGATTTCGTTGCCTTTGAGTCCGCGCGGATAGCCGGTGCCGTCGTAACGTTCGTGGTGCTCGCGGGCGATGACGGCGGAAATGTCGAGCAGGCGGCTCTTGGAACCTGAAAGCAGTTTGAAACCGATTTCGGCGTGCCGCTTCATGATTTCGAATTCCACCGTGTCGAGCTTGCCCGGTTTGTTGAGGATGGAGTCGGGAATGCCGACCTTGCCGATGTCGTGCATCGGCGCGGCTTCCTTCAGCGTTTGTGCTTCCGATTCGCCAAGATTGAAGGCACGGGCGAGCAGACAGCAATATTCCGCCACCCGCTTGACGTGGTTGCCGGTTTCCTCGGAGCGGGTTTCGGCCACGGCGCCAATGCGCTCGACCACTTCCTTCTGGGTGCGTTCGAGTTCGAGGGTGAGGTTGATGTTGTCGAACGCCACCGCGACGTTGGTGCAGAAGATGTTGAGCAAATCCTTCTCGAACGGCGAGAGTTCGCGATCGCATTCGAGATAGATGACGCTGGTCTGACCGCTGCCGTTCTCGAAGAACAGCACGAGATGACCGTCGGCGAAAACGTTGTGCTGCTCCTCGACGGCGCAGTTCACGTCGTCGAGGACGGCCGACGACAAAACCCGTTCGACGACTTCGCCTGCGTGTCCGGCATAGGCGCCGGTGCCGGCGACGATACGCAACGGGTCGGCGTACATGTTGTTGACGGCGTAACAGCCCGAACCGCAACAGAAAGCGTCGTCGCCAAGCCGCAGCAGCGAGACGAGTTGGGTGAGCACGCCCTGCACGAAGCGCTCCAGCGCCTGAATCTGGAAGATGCTCGCCGAGGCGATGATGATTTGTTCCAGCCCGCGCCGGTTCTGCTCGAT
>JAISSY010000138.1 GCA_031272995.1 Azoarcus sp. | reverse complement strand
CCGCAGGGGCGCACGCCGGCCTCGACGAGCGCGTTCCATGTGGCGATGGCCTTGGCGGCGGGCAGGGTCAGTTCGAAGCCGTCCTCGCCGGTGTAGCCGGTGCGGCCGACGAAAAAGTCGCCGATTTGCGCCCCGGAGAAAACGGCGAGCGCCTCCGAGCCGGCTTTCAGTTCCGGCAGCGCCGCCCAGGTCTTTTCGCGCGCGTTCGGCCCCTGCACCGCGATCATGGCGAGGTCGCGCCGTTCGGTGAGGGTGACGTTGGCCTTGACGGTGGCGATGTGCGGACGCATCCACGCCACGTCGGAGACGGCGGTGCCGGCGTTGACCACGATGCGGTAATGCTGGTCGTCGAGGCGATAGACGATGAGATCGTCGATGACGCCGCCCTTGCCGTTCAACATGCAGGAGTAGAGCGCCTTGCCGGGCACGCCTGAGCGTTCCAGCCGCGCCACGTCGTTGGCGAGCAGCGCGCGCAACCAGTTGGTGGCGTCGAACCCTTCCAGATCGAGCGCCAGCATGTGCGAGACGTCGAACATGCCGGCATCGCGGCGCACGGCGTGATGTTCCTCGATTTGCGAACCGTAATTGACCGGCATACGCCAGCCGGCGAAATCGACCATGCGCGCGCCGGCGGCGACGTGGGCATCGTGCAGGGGAGTCTGGAGAACGGGAGAAGAAGAAGCGGTATCTGACATGGCGGCACCCGGAGCGGTATACAAAAAAGGCGAGGCACGCCGCCCCGCCTCATCGCGTTGCACGATAGCACCCTCGCGGAAGTTGCCGCAAGCAGGGTCGCCACGGATGCGCTAAACTTCCGCGACTCGGTCATGGCAAGCTGTGACGCCGTCATGATTTCTTTTCCTCCCGCTTACGGAAACCGCGATGTTCGAGGCAATACGCAATAACAAACGGATCGCGCAGGTCATACTCGCCATCCTCATCGTTCCTTTCGCCCTGTTCGGTCTCGACCGCTATTTCGCCGACGGCCCCGGCGGCGCCGACGTCGCCACGGTCGGCGGCACGCCGATCACCCAGAACGAGTTCGAGCGCGCCATGCGCGACCAGCAGGATCGTCTGCGCGACGAACTTGGCGCCCGCGCCACCGCGGCGCTGCTCGAATCCGAGGAATTGCGTCAGGCGGTGCTCGACCAGTTGGTGACGCGGCGGGCGCTGGATTTGTATTCCGGCGAAATGCGGCTGACGGTGAATCCGGCGTTGCTGCGGCAATCCATCGAACAAATTTCCGCGTTTCAGCGCGACGGCCAGTTTTCGCCCGAACTGTATCAGGCCGGGTTGCGCCAGATGGGTCTGAGCGCCGCCGGGTTCGAACAACAGCGCGCGCAGGAAATGCGCATCGAACAACTGGTGGGCGCCGTCGCCGAGGCTTCCGTGGTGCCGACGGGTTCGGTGCGCCGGCTTCTGACCGCCATGCTGGAAGAACGTCACGTGCGTGAAATGCGCTTCCCGGTGGCGCCGCTGTTGGCCGGCATCAAGGTGGACGACGAGGCGATTCAAAAGTATTACGACGACAACCGCAGCCGCTTCGAGCGTCCCGAACGCATCAAGGCCGAATACGTGGTGTTCGACGAGGACACGCTCGAAAAGGGCATCGAAATTCCCGCCGCTGACATCCAGCAGGCTTACGAGACCGGCGATTACGTGCGCCCGGAAGAGCGCCGGATGCGCCACATCCTCATCTCTGTTCCCGACGACGCCGACGAAGCCACCGTCGCCAAAGCGAAGGCGGAAATCGACGACATCGCGGCGCAGTTGCGCAAGAAGCCGGCGCGTTTCGAGGAACTGGCGAAGGCGAAATCGCAAGACCCCGGCTCGCGTGAAAACGGCGGCGACCTCGGCTATTTCGCGCGCGGCGTCATGGATCCGGCCTTCGACGAAGCCGCTTTCTCGCAGAAGAAGAACGAAATCGGCGCGCCGGTGCGCAGCGTCTACGGCTTCCACATCGTGCAGATTACCGACATCCGTCCCGGCGGCGAAAAGCGTTCGCTCGCCGAAGTGCGCGACGAAATCGTCGCCGGCCTGAAACGGCAGGCGGCGGCGAAGAAGTTCGCCGAGAACGCGGAGAAATTCTCCGAACTGGTGTTCAATCAGGAACCCGATTCGCTCGAACCCGCCGCCAAGGAGTTCGGGCTGGAAATCAAGCGCACCGATTGGGTGGATCGCGCCTCCAGTTCCATCGCCGATTTCCAGAACGAGGATTTGTTCACCGACCTTTTCGCCGACGACGCCATCGTTCAGCACCACAACACCCGCGCCATCGAAGTGGGCGCCAACAAGCTGGTGGCGGCGCGCGTCGCCGAGCACGAAGCGGCGCGGCGTCTGCCGCTCGAAGAAGTGCGCGGCCAAATAGAAGCGCAGTTGCGCCGCGACGAAGCGGCGCGCCGGGTGCGCGAAAAAGGCGACTCGGTGCTCACCGCGCTCGACAACGGCGAAGCGGTGGCGGGCGATTGGAGCGCGGCGCAGGTCATCCAGCGCGTGCGCTCGACGTTGCCGGTGGAATCGACCCGCGCCGTTTTCGCCGCCCCCGTGACCAAGCTGCCGGTGCGGGTGGGCGTCGTGCTGCCCGACGACGCCTTCGTGATTTACCAAATCGACGCGGTGGAGCATCCCGCCTTCGCCGACGACGACCCGCGCCTCGACGGCATGGCGCGCCAATACGAACGCCTGGTGGCGCAAACCGACCTAGACGCCTTCCTCGCCGCCCTGCGCGTGCGCTACAAGGTCGAAGCCAAGCTGCCGTCGCGGGTGCCGGATTGAGGCATCGATAAGATTTCCCCGTCATTCCCGCGAAAGCGGGAATCCAGTGCGTTCCTCCGACCAAAGGTCGCCATTTGGTTTGCGGCGCTTCGCGCCGTATGGTGGTTTCTGGATTCCCGCTTTCGCGGGAATGACGGCGTGAGAGGTTTTACGGGAATGAATAAATCGGCGTTTCGCTAACCCTTACATTTTGTAAGGGGTTCGCTCTCGGCTTTTTTCGCGGCAAAAAACTAGTCAGCCCGGCAGCGAATTCCCCACCGCCGTGGTGTTGAAACCGGCATCGACGTAGAGAATTTCGCCGGTGATACCGCTGGCCAGGTTCGAGCACATGAAGGCGGCGGCGTTGCCTACTTCGTCGATGGTGACGTTGCGGCGCAGCGGCGCGTTGTGCTCGTTGAACGACAACAGCTTGTTGAAGCTGGCGACGCCGGAGGCGGCGACGGTTTTGATCGGGCCGGCGGAAATGGCGTTTACCCGCGTGCCTTCCGGCCCCAGACACGAGGCGAGATAACGCACCGAGGCTTCCAAGCCCGCTTTCGCCAAACCCATCAGATTGTAGTTGGGCATCGTGCGCACCGCGCCGAGGTAGGTGAGGGTGAGCAGCGCGCCGTTTCTGCCCTTCATCAGCGGACGCGCCGCCTTGGCGAGCGCCGGGAAGGAATGGGCGCTGACTTCCATGGCGATTTTGAACGCCTCGCGCGAGAAGCCTTCGAGGAAATCGCCGTCGAGCGCCGAGGTGGGCGCGTAGGCGATGGAATGCACCAAGCCGTCGAGGGCGCTCCATTGCTCGCCGAGATTCTTGAACAGGGCGTCGATTTGCGCGTCTTCCTGCACGTCGAGCGGAAAGAGCAGGGTGCTGCCGAAATCGGCGGCGATTTTTTCGACCCGGTCGTGGAAGCGGTCGTTCTGATAGGTGAACGCGAGATGCGCCCCTTCACGGTGCATCGCCTTGGCGATGCCATAGGCGATCGAGCGGTTGCTCAGCACACCGGTGATCAGAATGCGCTTGCCGGCAAGAAAACCCATGGGTCGAACACTCCTGTTGGCGGGGAGCCGCGATTATAGCCAAAAACCACGTCGCAATATGTGTTACTCGCGTTACAGAGGAAAAACCTGCCAGAATTGCGTCCGTGTTCCGCCGCGCATTGTCCCGCATTTCCTGCCGTCATGTCGCCGCCCGTGTTCGCTTTTTTGCGTGCGCGGCGCTGCTCGTCGCCGCCTGCGACCCGACGCCCAACGACCCCTATCCGGCAAGCGAGCGCGGCCAGAACATCCTCTACAGCGCCTTCACCGAGCGTCCAAAACATCTCGACCCGGTGCAATCCTTCGTCGAGGACGAGGCGACTTTTCTTTATCAAATCGTCGAACCGCCGCTGCAATACCACTACCTGAAGCGCCCCTACGCGCTGGCGCCGGGAGTGGCGGCGCGGATGCCGACGGTGCGCTATTTCGACGCCGCCGGACGCGAACTGAAGGACGCCTCCGCCCCCGAAAAAGTGGCGAAAAGCGTGGTGGAAATCGCCATCCGCCCCGGCGTGCGCTGGCAGCCGCATCCGGCCTTCGCCCGCGACGAAAACGGCGCGCCGCGCTACTTTGCGCTGACGGCAGCCGACTTGGAAGATATATATAGCCCGTGGGATTTCAGGCATTTCGGCAGCCGCGAACTCGTCGCCAACGACTTCATCTACGAAATCAAGCGCCTCGCCAATCCCCGCCTGCATTCGCCGATTTTCGAGTTGATGGCCGAATATCTGCCCGGCCTGAAAACGCTCTACGCGCAGCTCACCGAAGAAGCGAAGAAGCGCCCCGACGAGTGGATGAACCTCGACGCCTTCCCCCTCGACGGCGTCGAAGAAGTCGACCGCCACACCTACCGCATCACCCTGAAAGGTTTGTACCCGCAATTCCTTTACTGGCTGTCGATGCCGTTCTTCGGCCCGATGCCGCCGGAGGTCGACCGCTTCTACAGCCAGCCGGGCATGGCGGAGCGCAATCTGTCCATCGACGCGTGGCCGCCGGGCACCGGGCCGTACATGCTGGTGGAGAACAACCCCAACGCCCGCATGACGATGGCGAAGAACCCCAATTTCCACCCCGATACGTATCCGTGCGAGGGCGCGCCCGGCGACGCCGAGGCCGGCTTGCTCGCCGACTGCGGCAAGCCGCTGCCTTTCATCGACAAGATGGTGTTCACCCGCGAGCGCGAGACGATTCCGTACTGGAACAAGTTTCTGCAAGGCTATTACGACGCCGCCGGCATCTCGTCGGACAACTTCGACCAGGCGGTGAGCGTCGGCGGGCAGGGTGAGGTGACGCTCTCCGACGACATGGCGGCGCGGGGCATCGTGCTGCTGACTTCGGTTGCGCCGTCGACTTTCTATCTCGGCTTCAACATGCGCGACCCGCTGGTGGGGGCGCAGGACGCCGCCCCGGCGCAGCGCGAGCGCGCCCGCCTGTTGCGGCAGGCGATTTCGGTGGCGCTCGACGTCGAGGAATACATCTCGATTTTCCTCAACGGTCGCGGCGTGCCGGCGATGCAGCCGATTTCGCCCGGCATTTTCGGCGCGCGCGAGGGCGAGGCGGGCATCAATCCGGTGGTCTACGAGTGGCGCGACGGCAGGGCGCAGCGGCGCGGCATGGTCGAAGCCAAGCGCCTGCTCGCCGAGGCCGGCTGGCCGAACGGGCGCGACGCCAAGACCGGCGAGCCGCTCATCGTCAATCTGGATTCCACTTCCGAAGGCATGGGCAGCAAGGCGACGGTGGATTGGCTCGCCAAGCAGTTTCGCGCCCTTGGGGTGCAGTTCGTGGTGCGCTCGACCGACTGGAACCGTTTTCAGGACAAAATCCTGCAAGGCAACGCCCAGTTGTTCTTCATGGGCTGGAACGCCGATTATCCCGACCCCGAAAACCTGCTTTTCCTGCTCTACGGCCCGCAGGCCAAGGCGGGCACGCAGGGCAACAACTCCGCCAACTACGTGAATCCCGAATACGACCGCCTGTTCGACCGCATGAAAGTGATGCCCGACGGCGCGGCGCGCCAGCAAATCATCGACCGCATGGTGAACATCCTGCGCCACGACGCGCCGTGGGTGTTCTGGCTGCACCCGAAGGCGTACTCGCTCCAGCACGGCTGGGTGAAGAACCGCAAACCCGGCGCGATGGTGCGTAACGGTCTCAAATACCAGCGCATCGACGTCGCCGCCCGCGAGCAGGCGCGGCGGGAGTGGAACCGCCCGGTGCGCTGGCCGCTCGTGCTGGCGGCGGTGGCGCTGGTGATTTTCGTCTTCCCGGCGATTCGCTTCTGGCGTCGCCACGAATCCGCCACCGCGAGGGACGCCTGATGCTCGCCTACATCGTCCGTCGCCTGCTCTACGCCATTCCGATTCTGCTTGGGGTGAATCTCTTCACTTTCGTGCTGTTCTTCGGCGTCAACTCGCCCGACGACATCGCCCGTATGCAGCTTGGCGCGAAATACGCCAGCGCCGAGGCCATCGCGCGCTGGAAAACCGAGCGCGGCTACGACAAGCCGATGTTCTACAACCCCGCCCAAAACGGCGTCGCCAAGGTCGCCGACACGCTGTTCGTCGATAAATCCCTGCGCATGTTCACCTTCGATTTCGGACGCGCCGACGACGGCCACGACATCGCGCGCGAAATCCGCCTGCGCATGGGCCCGTCGCTCGCGGTCGCCTTGCCCACCTTCCTGTTGAGCCTGACCGCAGCCATCGTGCTGGCGCTCCTGCTGGTCTTTTTCCGCGCCACGGCGCTGGATTTCTGGGGCGTGGTGATTTGCGTGGCGATGATGTCGATTTCCAGCATGTTCTACATCATCGGCGGGCAATGGCTGGTGTCGAAGATGTGGGCGCTGGTGCCGATTTCCGGCTACGCCGGCGGGCTGGACATGGCGCGCTTCCTCGGCCTGCCGGTGCTGATTGGCGTCGTCGCCGGACTGGGTTCGAGCACGCGCTGGTATCGCACCATCTTTCTGGAGGAAATCTCGCGCGACTACGTGCGCACGGCGCGCGCCAAGGGCCTGTCGGAACTGGCGGTGCTGTTCCGCCACGTGTTGAAGAACGCGCTCATTCCCATCCTCACTGGCGTCGTGGTGGTGATTCCGTCGCTTTTTCTCGGCAGTCTGCTGATGGAATCCTTCTTCGCCGTTCCGGGCTTGGGCAGCTACACCATCGACGCCATTCGCGGGCAGGATTTCGCCGTCGTGCGCTCGATGGTGTTCATCGGTTCGGTGATGTACATCGTCGGTCTCGTGCTCACCGACATTTCCTACACCGTGGTCGACCCGCGCGTGCGCCTGGGGTGAGGCGATGACGATACTGCCCGTGCTCCTGCCCACCGACGCGCTGGTTTTCGTGCTGATGTTGGCCGCCGTCGCGGTTGCCGTGCAGGCGGCGCGTCATGCTCCGTCGCGCGAGGCGTGGCGGCGGGTGGGGCAGCGGCCGGTGGCGATGGCCTCGGCGACGATTCTGCTGGTGTTCGCCGCCATCGGCTTTCTCGACAGCCTGCATTACCGCGAACAGTTGCCGGGGCAGGGCGAGGCGACGCAAAAAGCGGTGTATTCCTCCGAAGTCCTGAGCGCGCTCGACGCCGTGCTCACGCCCCTGCGGGTGCAGACCGAAAAAACCTATTCCGCCCCGTTCGCGCGCGAGTTGTTCCAGCGCGAAACCGTGGAGCAGCCCGACGGCGGGCAGGCGCGCATCTACCCGCGTCTGGTCTACGGCGCGGCGCATTTGCAGGCCGACGAGGCGATGTGGCCCGACCTCCTGCATCGCCTCGCGTGGACGCCGCTCGCGGCTCTGCTGATGGCGGGCGCGCTGTTGCTGGCGCTCGCCGGTCACGTCGCTTATCACGGCAGGATGCCATTCTCCGTCGCCCTGCGGCGCATCGTGAGCGGCCAAACCGCGCTGGCGTGGCGCGCCGTCCTGCTGGTCGTTTTCCTCGCCGCCCTGCTGATTGCGGCGGGCGTCGCCCTCGCGCCGCATTACCACGTGCTCGGCACCGACAAGGTGGGGCAGGACGTGCTTTACCTGTCGCTGAAAAGCATTCGCACCGGCCTCGTCATCGGCACGTTGACCACGCTCATCATGCTGCCTTTCGCGGTGGCGCTCGGCATCGCCGCCGGTTATCTCGGCGGTTGGGTGGACGACGCTATCCAGTACGTCTACACGGTGTTGAACTCGATTCCGAGCGTGCTGTTGATTGCCGCCTCGGTCTTGATGATGCAGGTGATGATTGACTCGCACTCGAACTGGTTCGACACCGCCGCGCAACGCGCCGACGCCCGCCTGCTCGCCCTGTGCGCCATCCTCGGCATCACCAGTTGGACGGGCCTGTGCCGCCTGCTGCGCGGCGAAACCCTCAAACTGCGCGAACTCGACTACGTGCAGGCAGCCAGAGCCTTCGGTGCCTCCACCGCGGCCATCCTGCGCCGCCACGTCCTGCCCAACGTCATGCACATCGTCCTGATTACGGTGGTGCTGGATTTCTCCAGCTTGGTGCTGGCCGAAGCCGTGCTCTCCTACGTCGGCATCGGCGTCGACCCCACGACCATCAGCTTCGGCACCATGATAAACATGGCCCGCGCCGAACTCGCCCGCGAGCCGGTCGTCTGGTGGTCGCTCGCCGCAGCATTCGTGTTCATGCTGGTATTGGTGCTGGCGGCGAATCTGCTGGCGGATGCGGTGAGGGATGCGTTCGATCCGCGGCGGGCGCGGTGAAGGAAGCGTATCCCGTTTAGTTCAAAACCGTAACGCCTGCAAGCGCCGCCGCTTTTGCCAAATTGGCATCCAACGTCGCTAGCGGCAGACTCGTGCGCAGGGATAGTTCAAGGTATGAGGCGTCGTAGGCCGACAGCTTGTAGCGGCGGGCGAGATTCAGGGTGTCGCCAAGAGCGTGCGTCGCCGTGGCCGTGTCGGTGACGATGTCGAGCCGCGACAACAGGGCGATGAAGCGTTGAGAATCCGCCTCGGTAACGACGCCTTTGGCTTCGAGTTTGGCGACGACGTTGGCAATTTCCAGCGACCACAGCGAAGGCGTCGAGGCTTGCGACGTTTTGAGCGCTTCCAGCGCCTTGTTCGCGTACTCCACGCCCGCCGGATTGGTGCCCGGCGCCAGCCAGAGCAGCGCCACGGAAGCATCCAGAACGTAGCTCATTCCCGGCCTTCTTCGATGAGCGCCTTGATGTCCACGCCACTCATCGGCTTGCGGCTTTGCATGAAAGCCAGCATTTCTTCGACTGCCGCCGCAACGTCCGAATGCTTGTTATTTTCGGCGGGCACAAGGTCGGCTATGGCTTCGCCGCGCCGGGTGATGGTGTAGCGGTTGCCGGCGCTGACGCCGCGTAGTAGTTCCGGCAACTTCGTTTTGGCTTCGTAGGAACCGATTTCGATGTACATGACAAGCTCTGGATGACGATTTAGACCAGTATATAGACCAGTCTTGAACGGTTCAAGGTTCGCTTGTCCAGTGCTGCGACTTATGCGCGCATTAAATGTTTCGCCGCGCCCATCACCGCTTGCACGTCGCCATCGCCTTCAGCGAAGCCTCCACCCCCGTAGGCGGCGTTCCGGCTGCCGCTTGCGCGAAGAAATCCAGCACGGTTTGCTGAATCTCCGGTTGGCGCAGGGTTTGGACGTGGTCGAGGCCGGGGACGACGACGAGGCGCTTCGGGGGGCTGGCGGCGTCGTAGAGGCTGAAGGCGTGGTGGCAGGGCACCAGTTTGTCGGCGTCGCCTTGCAGGAGCAGCACGGGAGTCGGGGTGAGGTGGGCGATGTAACGGCTGGCGCTGTAGCGGTCGTCGGTGAGCACGCCGATGCCGGGGAA
>JAISSY010000106.1 GCA_031272995.1 Azoarcus sp. | reverse complement strand
CCGCACGGCATCCAAATCAAAAGCTATTGGTCAGAGGACGGCAAGCGCGTCGTCGCCACCGTGCACCCCGATCCCAAATACACGAGTTGGCCGGGTCTGGTGTACGGCGGCTTTCTGGCGATGCTGACCGATTGCCATTCCAACTGGACGGTGATGGCGCATCACTATCGCGCCGAGGGACGCGAGCCGGGCAGTTTGCCGAAAATCGGCTGCGTCACCGGGCAGTTGAGCCTGCGCTACCTCAAGCCGACGCCGATGGGGGTGCCGCTGCACTTGTCGGCGTGGGTGGAAGGCGAAGTGGCGCGCAAATCGCGGGTAATTTGCGAAATACGCGCTGGCGACGAACTCACCGCCGTCGGCGATTCGATTTTCTTCCGCGTCGACACCGGCGCCCTTGCCGATCAGGCGCATAAACGCGCGCCGCAGGAAGGGCACCGGGCTTGAGCGGGCGATTACTTGAACTTGCTGAGGATGGTCTTGGTGACGAGATCGACGACGCCGTCCATCGTCGAGCCTTGACCTTCCTTGATCGAAGTGAGTTGCGACAGCCATTGCGAAGCGCCGCCGCCGCTGATACCGCCGAGCAGCGCGCCGGCTTTTTCGATCAGGCTGTCTTCGTTGCCCGCCTGCGCGCCGAGAATGTCTTTCGACAACACGCTCTTGAGTATCTTTTCCAGCGAAAAGGAATCGCCATGAGTCGCCGCCGCCGCAGTGAATTTCGCCAGCAAATCCTTGGCGGAAACGCCGCCGTGTTCGCCCAAGGCGCTGGCGATGTCCTTCAGCGTGCCGGCCTGCCCGGCGAGATTGGCGAGATTGCTCAAACCGCTCAAAAGTGAACCGAACCCCATGGTGTTTCTCCTTTGTCATTGGTAGGCAAATGCCCGAGAATTCTACCCCCCTTCATCGCCGCGATAGACGCCGCTTGCGCCCATGTCCGCTCCGCATCGAATCCTGAACGTCCCCGAACACGGCGTAATCGACGCCTACGAGGCGCAACTCGCCGCGCGCGGCTATGCCGCCGACCCGGCGCAGCGCGCGGCAGTCGAGCGCCTGCAAAAGCTATACGCCGAACTGCTCGCCTTCAAATCGGCGCGGCGCACCAAGCTGCGCAAGATGCTCATCCATCCCGACGAGCCGCGCAGCGTCTATTTTTGGGGCGGGGTCGGGCGCGGCAAGAGTTTTCTGATGGATTGCTTTTTCGATTCGGTGCCGTATCGCCGCAAACGTCGCGTCCATTTCCACGCCTTCATGCAGGAAGTGCAAAACGACCTGCGCCGCTTCAACCATCTGCCCGACCCGCTGCAGAAAATCGCCGAGCGCATCGCCACCCATACGCGCCTGCTGTGCTTCGACGAATTCCACGTCTCCGACATCGCCGACGCGATGATTCTCGGTCGTCTGCTGGAAGCCCTGTTCGCGCGCGGCGTCATTTTCGTGATGACCTCCAACTATCCGCCCGACGGGCTTTATCCCGACGGCCTGATGCGGGTCAACTTCCTGCCGACCATCAAGCTCATCAAGGCGAGGTTCGACGTGCTCGAAGTCGACGCCGGCACCGACTATCGTCTGCGCGCGCTGGAGAAAATCGAGTCTTGGCTCGTCCCCGCCGATGCCGCCGCCGACGCGCGTCTGAACGAGGATTTCCTGCGCTTGGCCGGCGTCGCGCCGCAGGCGGGTGAAATCGAGGTGCTGGAACGCCGCATTCCCGTGCGCGGACGCGCGGGCGGCGTCGTGTGGTTCGATTTCGACGCGCTTTGTCGCACGGCGCGCTCGCAGAACGACTATCTCGAAATCGCCCGCGCCCACCACACGCTCCTGCTTTCCGGCATTCCGGCCATGCGCGCCAGCGAGGCGTCGGAAGCGCGCCGGCTCACCTGGCTCATCGACGTGCTCTACGATTTCCGCGTCAAGCTCGTCGCCAGCGCGGCGGACGAGGCTTGCAATCTCTACGTCGAAGGCGTGCACGCCAACGAATTTACCCGCACCGTCAGCCGCCTGATCGAGATGCGCACGCGCGACTACCTCGCCGAGCCGCACCGGCAGGAAGATCCGCAGGACGCGCCATGACCGACGCCGCCTTTCTCGACCTGCCGCCCACCGCGACCCGCGCCCGCCCGCTGCGCCTCGAATACCGCTGGCTCGGCCCGGCGAACCCGGCGCCGGACACGCCGACGCTGGTTTTTCTGCATGAAGGTCTGGGCTGCGTCGAATTGTGGCGACAATTTCCCGCCAAGCTCTGCGAGCGCCTGCAATGGCGCGGACTCGCCTATTCCCGTTACGCCTACGGCGCGTCGACGCCGCGCCCGCACGACGAACCCTTCCCCGACGATTATCTCGAACGCGAAACGCTCGACGTGCTGCCGCAAACGCTGCGTGCCCTCGGCGTCGAACGCCCATGGCTGCTCGGTCACAGCGACGGCGGCACCATCGCCCTCATCGCCGCCGCCCACGACCGCGCCTGCGAGCGTTACGCCGGCATCGTCACCATCGCGCCGCACTATCGCGTCGAGGACGTTTGTCTCGCCGGCATCGAGCGCGCCCGCGACGCCTACGAACACGGCGATTTGCGCCGCAAACTGGCGAAATATCACCGCGACGTGGACGGCGCTTTTTACGGCTGGTGCGACACTTGGCTCAACCCGCGCCGTCGCGGCTGGAACATCGA
>JAISSY010000097.1 GCA_031272995.1 Azoarcus sp. | reverse complement strand
GGTTTCACCTTGGCACGGATGGAGCACGTTGTCGAACGGCGCCGACGGCACGTCGATAGTCACCGTCGCCGTGGAGGTGCTGCCGTCGGCATCGGCAATCGTGTAGTCGAAGTGGTCTTGGCCGCCACCGGCATTGACGAACTCGTCGGACGGGTCGTAGCGGAATTCGCCATCCGGAGAGATCGTCACTTCGCCGCCATTTTCGGTGGTGAAGTGGGTGTTGTCGCCGTTGACTTCCACGTAGCCGTCCCCGCCTTCGACACCGACGACCTTGACGGGCGTACCCGGAGGCGTAACCGGCGTGTCCTGCGACGCTTCGTCGTTGGTGATGACGTTGCCGGGGAGGTTGGTCGTTCCGGCATTGTCCATCGAGAACGAGTCGTCGTGCGCAGTCGGCGTGGTATCCAGCAGGTCGATGCTGACGTCGGTGAGCGCGGTGTGACCGTGCGTGTCTCTGGCGTAATACTGGAAGGTGACGTCGTTCGGGTTGTCGTTCATCGCGTCGGTGTGGGCGACCTGATCCGGCACCTTGTAATCGACGGTGCCGTCGGCATGCACGCGCACGTCGCCGTATTGGGTCGGGAACCACTCGTCGACGTTGTGCGTGTTGCCCTGATAGTCGACAAGCCTGTCGACCACCAAGCCAACACCCTGTTCGTCGTTCGCGAGGATGGTCGCCAAGGTGACGAACTCGGCGGTCGTGGCGGCACCTTCACGCACTTCGTAGTGGTCGGGACGCGCCCACGTGCTGTGGTCGGGCACTTGGTTCGCCGGCACGTTGAAGGTCACCGTCGCGGTGTCTTGCGAACCGTCGCCGTCTTCGATGGTGTAATCGAACGAATCCGGGCCGGTATAACCGCCGGTCGGCGGTGCGTAACGGAAGTCGCCGTTCGAGGTAATCCACACCGTACCGCCCTGCTCGGTGGTGAATTGCGTTCTCTCGCCGTCGTTGACCGCAGTGGTCGTGTCGCCCACGGTGACGGAGACGACCTTCACCACCGATTCGTCCGCACCGAGGCTCGTGATTTCGGTGGAACTGACGGGAGTATCCAGCGAAGGCTCGTCCGGGCCGCCCGGGACGGAATCGTTGTTGGCGTCGAAGTGCGGCCAGCCTTGACCGTCGATCACGTTGCCGGAGAAGGTGGACGTTCCCGCGACGTCGCCGAAGTTGTCGTCGTGCGCGGTCGGCACGGTATCGTCGATGTCGATGGTCGCCGTCACCGGAGGACTGACGTAACCGTTATCGTTGGCAACCTTGTAGGCGAACGAATCCTGATCCGGCACATTGTCGCCATGGTTACGCACCGGGGCGGTGTAGTCGTAGTGACCGTCCGGATAAATCGTCGCCGAACCACCGAGTTCGGTGGTAACCGTCGTGCCGGAGTCGGTCACGTCTACGTAGGTTTGCGTCGCGCTGTCGAAGACCTTCACCACGCTGGTGTAGTACGGCTGGTCGTTGGTGAGGACGTTGTCGAGATTCTCCGTCGTCGAGCCTTCGATGACGCGGGTGTTTTCGCCCTCCGGCGCCGGCGGAACGTCGAAGGTCACCGTCGCGGTGTCTTGCGAACCGTCGCCGTCTTCAATGGTGTATTGGAACGAATCCGGGCCGCTATAGCCGCCGGTCGGCGGCGCGTAACGGAAGTCGCCGTTCGAGGTAATCCACACCGTACCGCCTTGCTCGGTGGTGAATTGCGTTCTCTCGCCGTCGTTGACCGCGGTGGTCGTGTCGCCCACGGTGACGGAGACGACCTTCACCGCCGATTCGTCCGCACCGAGGTTCGTGATTTCGGTGGAACTGACGGGAGTATCCAGCGAGGGGGTATCCGGCCCGCCTTCCACCATGACGTTATCGGCGTCGAAGTGCGGCCAGCCTTGACCGTCAATCACGTTACCGGAGAAGGTGGACGTGGACGAGACGGTTCCGAAGTGGTCGTCCTGCGCTTCCGGCACGGTGTCGAGGATGTCGATGGTCGCCGTTACCGGAGGACTGAGATACTCGAGACCGGTGTCGGGGTTGGTATGCGTAGCCTTGTAGGCGAACGAATCCTGATCCGGAACGTTGTCGCCATGGTTGCGCACGGGCGCGGTGTAATCGAAGCTACCGTCCGGATAAACCACCGCGGTGCCGCCAAGTTCGGTGGTAATCGTCGTGCCGCCGTCGACCACGTCCACGTAGCTCTGCGTGGCGGAATCGTAAACCTTCGCAATGGCGGTGTAATACGGCGCGTCGTTGGCAAGAATGTTGCCAAGCCCATCCGTCGTCGAACCTTCGACGACTTCGTAGTTCTCGGGTTGCAATGCCGGCGGAATGTCGAAGTACGCCGTCGCGGTGCTCGACGAGCCGTCGGCATCGACGATGGTGTATTGGAACGAATCGGGGCCGCTATAGCCGCCGGTCGGCGGCGCGTAACGGAAATCGCCGTTCGAGGTAATCCACACCGTAGCGCCGTGTTCGGTGGTGAACTGCGTTCTCGCGCCGTCCGACACGGCGACTTCGCCATCTTGCCCAACCACGGAAACGACTTTCACCGACGATTCGACCGGGTTCAGGCTCGTGATTTCGGTGGCGTCGACCGGCGTGTCCTGCGAAGGGGTATCCGGCCCGGCATCCACCATGACGTTGTTGGCGTCGAAATGCGGCCAGCCTTGGCCGGCGATCACGTTGCCCGAATAAGTGGACGTGGACGCAACGGTTCCAAAATAGTCGTCGTGCGCTTCCGGCGCGGTATCGGCGATGTTGATGGCGACATAAGAATTGGCGGTGTGGCCGTGTTCGTCCGTGATCCGATAGTCGAACATGACGTCGTCCGGACCGGCCAGCGCGGGATTGGTGTGGTCGACCTGATCCGGCACGTGATAGATGAAGTTGCCGGTGTTGTTGACTTCGACGCTTCCGTATTCAAGCGGAATCGTAACGTAGTCGCCGTTGTCGGGCACCGAAACCCAGACGCCGTCGGAGCCTCTGACGTGGGTCAGCGTTTCGCCCGCACCGTGCGCGTCGTTGTCCAAGAAGTTGCCCAAGGTGACGCCACCGTCGCCTTCGGTGACTTCGTAGTGGTCGGGCTGCGCCCAAGTCGAGTGCGCCTGCGGCCCGAACGGAGTCGGAGGCGGAGGCCCGGGGATGACGGGTGTGATGACTCCCTCGGGAGCGCCCGCGGGAAGATCGGCGGCGAACGCCGGAGGAGCGCCGTTGTTGCCTTCGTTGACGTCGTCGACGACGAAGAAGTCGTGCATGCTGTTCGGCATGCCGCCGGCTTCCGGTGGTTCCAGATCGTCGATGGTGCCCAAACCCTTCATGATTTCGACGAGGGAATCGGGCGACATTTCGGCTTCGGTGTCGTCGATGCCGGGGGCCATGGCGAATTGTTCGTTGGCCCAGAACGGCGCGGAGCCGTCTTCAGGAGCGATGGAAACGGCGCTGCCGTCATCGGGAAGCAGGGCTTCGCCGTCGTAGAGCGGGTCGCCCGTTTTCAGCGAGCGCAGCTTGTCGTCGAGACCACGGGCAAACACCTGACCCTTGACGGATTCGACGGTGGCGACGATTTGGGTAGTGGAACGCATTTTTCTATCTCCTGACACGCCCCGGCGCGAATCGCTAAAAAAGCGCCGATGGGCAACGACCTATTGGAACACCAAAATCACCGGATGTTTGCCGCGAGGAGCTGGACGCACCAATCGACATTCATCCTTTGTGCCGCAGGGTATAAAAGTCCTGACGAAAATGTATTGTACCGACGTACAGAGTGCGAAAAAGGCCACACTTCGTGGCCTCGCCCGCCCGCCGGACGTGTCAGATCAGGCTGTCGTCGTCGAGGAGGTTGAGGCTTTGCTGTTGCTGACGGCGATTGCGCCGTTGCAGCAGCTTGGTCTGGGCGGCCGGCGGCAGATCGGTAAACAGGATGATGCCACGTTCGACCAGCAGGTCGATGACGTCTTCGAGCACGCGCACGAAAGGCAGGTCGGAACCGCGTAACGGGTCGTCGGTGGCGGCGACCTCGACGGCGAAAGCGCGCGCTTCGGGGTCGTCGTCGGACACTTCGCGCCAACCGCCCTCCCCGCCGACGACGGGAACGCGACTCAATGCGACGACGTGACCGGCGGAATCCTTGCGCACGTAGATCATGACGCCCCCCTTTACCGTTCGGGTTCGTTCTTCTTGCGGGTGAGGCGCAGCGCCAGTTGCAGGCGGTCGCGCACGCCGAGCTTGGCGAAAATGGCGCCGAGGTGCGCCTTGACGGTGCGCTCGGTGATGCCGAGCAAAGCGGCGATTTCCTTGTTGGAGCGGCCGACGGCCACTTCGCGCGCCACTTCGGCTTCGCGGCCGGAGAGTTCGCCGGGCAGTTCTTCGATGGGCTCGTTTACCTTGTTGATGGCGCCCATCAGGTGGGACATGACCTCGGTGCCGAGCCAGAAACCGCCGCCCTTGACCACTTCCCGCACCCGCTGCAGTTGCGCCGGCGCCGCCCAACCATGGCAATAGCCGCGCGCGCCGGCGCCGAATGCGGCCATGCCTTCGCGCGCGTCGGGGAAATTGGTGAGCACGACGCAGGGGGTGTCGGCGAATTGTTGCCGGGCGACGCGCAGCAACTCGTGCCAACCCTTGCTGCGCGAACTCAGCCAAAGCACTTCCGGTCGCGCCTGCGCGCTGACCGCCACGTCCCACGTCAGAAGATCGGCGTCAGGGAAGGCATCCAGCCAGCGCGGCGAGGGTTGGGTGCCGCCCGCCAGAATGAAAAGATTGCGCATCATCGCTCCGTCATTGCGTTCGCCTTGGCGCGCAATACTGGTTTGAGCAGATAATTGAGCACACTCTTCTTTCCTGTCAATACGTCAACTTCGGCGACCATGCCGGGGTTGATGGGCTTGTCGGCGCCGAGAGTGGATTTCTCGGTGCGCACGCGGATGAGGTAGAACGCGTTGCCCTTGTCGTCGGTGATGGTGTCGGGCGAGATGTGTTCGACTTCGCCGTCGATGCCGCCGTAGATGGAGAAATCGTAAGCGGTGATCTTGACGCGCGCCGGCATGCCGATGGCGATGAAGGCGATGTCTTTCGGCTTGACCTTGGCTTCGACCAGCAGCTTGTCGCCGAGCGGCACCACGTCGACCAGTTTGGCGCCCGCCTGCACGAAGCTGCCGACCGTGACGTTGTAGAGGAAATTGACCGTGCCTTTCATCGGCGAGCGCACGCGGGCGCGCTCCACCTTGTCTTCGCCGCCAACCAGTTTGCCTTCGATGCTTTGCAGCTTGGCGGTGGTGTCGGAAAGCTCGTTGCTCCACTTGTTGCGGGTGTTGAGTTCGGTTTCGCTCAACTTGGAAGTGGCTTCCTCGATGGCCGAAATCGCTTTCTGCAAATCGGCGGCGGCCTGATCGCGCTCGCCGAGCGCCTTGAATTCGGCCTGCTTGGCTTCGAGCAATTCGACCTCGGAAACCGCGCCCTTGGCCAACAAGGGTTTTTTCATCTTGTAGATGCGGGCGGCGGTGTCGTAGGCCTTGGTCGAAGAATCGAGCCGCGCCTGCGCGCCCTTGAGTTCCTCCTCCTTGCCGGCCAGTTGTTGGCGCGAGATGGCCAGTTGGGCTTCGATCTCGGCGGTGGAGGAATCGTAAAGCGCCTTTTCGTGCGCGGCGATGTCGGGCTTGTTCTCGATCACGTCCGCCGGCATGACGAATTCCTGCGCATTGACCAGCGCCTTCAGACGCGCCGCCTTGGCCTTGAGGGCGAAGTATTCGGCGCGCGAAGAAGTGAGGTCGGACTGCAAACGCGTCGGGTCGAGGCGGATGAGTTCCTGCCCGTCGTCGACCACGTCGCCTACCTTGACGAGAATTTTTTCGATTGGCCCGGCGTCGATGGCGGTGACGGTCTGCATCTGCGAGGAAGGAATGACCTTGCCCTCGCCGCGCGTCACTTCGTCGATCTTGGCGAAACCGGCCCAAATGAGCAGCAGCACGACGACGAGCACGACCCAACGCAACAGGCGGCGGGCGCGCAGCGGTTCCTGCTGCAAACGCGCCCAGTCGGCCTCGTCGCCCCAGTTCAGATCGTCGGAACTAGGCAGCGCCGGCAGCAGCGCGTCGAAGAAACGGTCGAGGACGGGGCGCACCGGCGCCGCCATGCGGCTGGAGACCTTGCCGACGCTCTCGAAGGCGCCACGGGCGCGGCTCATGGGATCCTTGCGCAGCTCGCCCGACGGCTCGCTCGGCGGCGGCGGTTGCGACACCATGCGACGCGGTTGGGAGACGGACGGCAAGGGGCCGAGTTCGGGGCCAATCGAGGGGCGGCCGCGACGCGACACCAAACCTTCCGTCACCACGCCCTCAGGCATCACGGTTTCGCCCGGCAGACTGGGCGCAGCGCGGCGCGGCGCGTATTTTCCGGAGCGGGGACTCATCACCTTGCCCTCCCCACCTTGCCCTGCCGCAAGGCTTCCATCACCTGCAGCTTGGGCCCGTCGGCGACGATGCGGCCGGCGTCGATGACGATGATGCGTTCGGCAAGGGCAAGCAACGGCGTGCGGTGCGTGACGATGAGCATGGTCTTGCCTCGACCGAATTCGGTCAGGTTGCGCTTGATTTCTTCTTCGCTCGTATGATCCATCGACGCCGTAGGCTCGTCCAGCAACAGAATTGGCGGATCGTGGATGACGGCGCGGGCGATGGAAACGCTTTGCCGTTGACCGCCGGAAAGCGAATCGCCGCGCTCGCTCACCATCATGTCGAAGCCCTGCGGGTGCGAGTCGACGAATTCGGTCAGCCCGGCGAGAGCGGCGGCGCGCAGTACGTCGGCGTCGTCGGCGTGCGGCAGCGGCATGGAGATGTTGTCGCGCAGGGTGCCGAAGAACAGCGTCGGATCCTGCGGCACGTAGCCGATGTGGCGGCGCAACTCGGCGGGGTCGAGCTGACGGGCGTCGATGCCGTCGATGAGCACCGCGCCGGAGGTGGGTCGATAGAGGCCGAGGATGAGCTTTTCCAGCGTCGTCTTGCCGGAACCGACGCGACCGATGATGGCGACGTGCTCGCCCGCCTTGATGTGGAAGGAGATGCCGTTGAGGCTGGCGGTCTGCTGCGTCGGGTAGTTGAACACGACGTTGCGGAATTCGATGTCGCCGCGCAGGCTCTTGCGGGCGATGAAGTTGGCGCCTTCGGGACGTTCGGTTTCGCGCCCCATGAGTTGGTCGACCGATTCCAGCGAGGTAGCGGCGTTGTGATATTGCACCAGCAGCCCGGCGATGCGCCCAATCGGCGACATGGCGCGCGCCGAGAGCATGTAGCAGGCGACCAGCCCGCCGACGCTCAGTTCGTTTTCGCTGATGAGATAGACGCCGATCAGCATCACCAGCAGGCTCAAAAGCTGAATCAGCCAGTTGGTGCCGTTGACCGCCGTGGCCGAGATAAGCCGCAACTGCGTGCTGATGCGCGCCAAGAGCGCCGTGCTCGATTCCCACTTGCGCTGCACCGAGGATTCCGCCCCCATGGCCTTGAGCGTTTCCACCCCCACCAGCCCTTCGACCAGCGTGGCGTTGCGCTGCGCCCCGGCGCGGTAGGAGGTTTGCGACAGGTCGTGCAGCTTGCCCTGCACCGCGACCGAATAGACGATGAGAACGACGGCGCCGATGAGGAAGGGCAGCACCAGTTGCCAAGCGATCCAGCCGATGATGATGAGAAAGAGCAGCGCGAACGGCAAGTCGATGAAAGCGGTGACGGTGGCCGAACCGATGAAGTCGCGCACGCTCTCGAACGCCTTCATGGTGGCGGCGAGCGAACCCGCCGAGCCGGGGCGCACTTCCATGCGCATGCCGAGCACCTTTTCCATGATGTGGGCGGACAGTTGCACGTCGATGCGACTGCTCGCCAAGTCGACGAAATAGCCGCGCATGGTGCGCAACACCATGTCGAAACAGAGCACGATGAACACGCCGATGGTGAGCACCCACAGGGTATCCACGGCGCTGTTCGGCACGACGCGGTCGTAGACGTTCATCACGAACAGCGGCATCGCCACCGCGAACAGATTGATGACGAAGGCCGCCAGCAGCACGTCGTTGTAGATGCGGCGATTTTCGGCGATGACGCCCCAGAACCAGTGTCCCTTGCGCGCCTTGCGCGAGGCTTGCGGCGCGCGAGCGTCGAACTGGTAGGCCGGGCGCACGTAGATGGCGTGACCGCCGAATTGCGCTTCCAGATCCTCGCGCTTCATCGTCACCGCCGCTTCGCTCAGTTCCGGAAAGATCACCTTCCAGCGGTTGCGGCGCGAACTGGTGTGCGTCACCACGCAGGCGCCGCCGTTGTCGAGCAGCAGGATGGCGGGCAGCAGGGCGCGATTGATGCCGTCAAGCGAAGTGGCGACGATGTTGCTGCGCATGCCGGCGCGGCGCGCGGCGCGCTCGAACAACGCCGGGGTCAGCCGTCCTTCCTTGAGCGGAAGGCCGGACACGATGGCGTCGCGGGTCTGATTGCCGCCAAAGGCGCGCACCAACATCAACAAACTGTTGAGCAGCGCGTCGACGGGCGGCTGGTCGCTAATCGGTTGCGGAACGGCTTTTCTGGCTGCCTCAGTCACGGAGTATCCCGTCTATCGAATTATTCAACTCAATTTATGCCGGGGCTTTCACCCGGCTATGTCGGTTAAAATGTGAATTCTACACGTCTTCGCGACTAATCCTTTAGTACAACACGAACAATCGACCAAAGGCGCTGGTATCGTTGACAAAATGCCAATTAAAAAATGCGAGGAGGGAGACACCATGAACACCGTTCAACGCCGACGCTACTCACGCATCCGCTTTCGCGGCGACGCCACTTTTCAGGTCGACGACGGCCAGTGGCCGTGCGAAGTGCTGGACATTTCCCTGCGCGGCGCGCTCATCGCGGTGGATTTGCCGCAAGAATTCGCCGCCGAAACCCCTTGCCTGCTCGAACTCGCCCTCGACGACGAAACCCGCGTGCGCATGGCCGGACACGTCGCCCACCGCTACGGTCGCCAACTGGGCATCGTCTGCGACGAAACCGACCTCGACAGCATCGCCCACCTGCGGCAACTGCTGACCCTGAATCTGGGCGACGCATCGCTGCTGGAGCGCGAATTCTCGACCATGCTCGCCGAGCACGTCTGACTCGTCCGAACCGTTACGACGATACGCCGATGCAAGGCCGGGCGCTGTTGCAAATCACCTTTGCAGCCGCTAAATTGCCTCGCCTCGCCGCCCGCATCCCGCCCCGCGCGGTTCCACCATGAACGGCTCCCATCGCCACGACGCTTCGCCCTCCGCCGCCGCGCCCCCGCCGCAGAGCCTGCTCGGCAGCGGCGTCGGCGTCCGCCTCGCCATCGCGGCGACGGCCTGCGCCGCGCTGTGGCTGACCGTCCTCTGGGCGCTCGCCTGAAGCCGCCGCCATGAACGCCGCGCCGCTGGTTTTCGACGACCTCACCCTCGGCTACGAGCGCCATCCCGCCGTGCATCACCTCAGCGCCGCCATTCCCGCCGGGGCGCTGGTCGGCGTCGTCGGCCCCAACGGCGCGGGGAAATCGACGCTGTTGAAAGGCATCGCCGGCGAACTGCGACCGCTCGACGGCCACATCCGTCTGCCAGTGGCGCAACGCGGCCAAATCGCCTACATGCCGCAACGCAGTGAACTCGACGCCAGCTTCCCGGTGTCGGTGTTCGACATGGCGGCGATGGGCTTGTGGCGCGAAATCGGCGCTTTCGGACGCCTCGACGCCGCCCGCCGCGCCCGCGTCGCCGCCGCGCTGGAGGCGGTGGAACTGACCGGCTTCGCGGCGCGCCCCATCGGCTCGCTCTCCGGCGGCCAGTTGCAGCGCGCCCGCTTCGCCCGCCTCATTTTGCAGGACGCCCCGCTTATCCTGCTCGACGAGCCGTTCGCCGCCATCGACGCGCGCACCGTCGACGACCTCGTCGCCCTCATCCTGCGCTGGCACGATGAAGGCCGCACCATCCTCGCGGTCGCGCACGATTTGACCCAGGTGCGGCGGCACTTCCCCACCAGCCTGCTGCTGGCGCGCGAACTGGTCGCTTTCGGCCCCACCGCCGAGGTGCTGACCGAACCGTTGCTGGCGCGGGCGCGGCAGTTGTCGGAAGCTTTCGACGAACACGCGCACGAGTGCGAGCGCCCGGAGGCGGCATGAGCGCGCTCCACGATTTCCTCGTCGCCCCCTTCGCCGATTTCGCCTTCATGCGTCACGCGCTCGCCGGCACCTTGGCGCTGGCTCTCGGCGCGGCCCCGGTCGGCGTCTTTCTGCTCCTGCGCCGCATGAGCCTGATGGGCGACGCGATGAGCCACGCCATCCTGCCCGGCGCGGCGCTCGGCTATCTCGCCTGCGGCTTGTCCTTGGGTGCGATGACTGCGGGCGGCATCGTCGCCGGCCTGCTGGTGGTGTTTTTCGCCGGCTTGGTGGCGCGCGCCTCCGTCCTCAAGGAAGACGCCAGCCTCGCCGCCTTCTACCTGCTCTCGCTCGCCGCCGGGGTGACCATCGTCGCCGCATCCGGCGAGGAACTCGACCTGATGCACGTGTTGTTCGGCTCGGTGTTCACCCTCAAGGACGACGCGCTGTTGCTGATTGCCGGCATCTCCACCCTGTCGCTGGTCGGCCTTGCGCTCATGTTCCGCCCGCTGGCGCTGGAGTGTTTCGACCCCGCCTTCCTGCGCGGCGTCAGTCGCGCCTCGCCGGCGGCCTATTACGGTTTCATGGTGCTGGTGGTGCTCAACATGGTGGCCGGCTTCCATTCGCTCGGCACCCTGATGGCGGTCGGCATCATGATTCTGCCCGCCGCCTCGGCGCGTCTGTGGACGCGCAGCCTCACCGCCATGCTGGCGCTGGCGGTGACGCTCGCCTTCGTCTGCGGACTCGTCGGCCTGCTGTTCTCCTTCCACACCGGCCACGCCGCCGCAGCAGCCGCCGCCGAACACGCGGAAGAAATCGACCCGGCGGGCGCCGCCATCGTCCTCGTCTGCGGACTGGCCTATTTCATCTCGCTCCTCGCCGCCCCCGGCGGCCTGCTGGCGCAACACTGGCCGGCGCATCGGCGGCATTTGTCGTCCTGACTTTCGGCATACGCTGCTATCCTGCGCGCTTCCGCAGGAGGAATGTCATGCCCAACCCGCCCATCGTCCGCAGCCTGCTCGAAACCGACCTCTACAAATTCACCATGTGGCAGGCTTTGCTGCATGGTCATCCCGGCATCGAATCGGAATACGCCTTCGTCTGCCGCAGCACGCCCGCCTTTCCGCTCGCGCAGTTGAAGGACGAGGTGGAGGGCGAACTCGACCACCTGTGCACGCTCGCTTTCCGGCAGGATGAACTCGATTACCTGCGCCGCCTGCGTTTCATCAAGAGCGATTTCGTCGATTTCCTTTCCGTTTTTCGCTATCAGCGCCGCTTCATCACCGTGAAGGCCAATGGCGACACGCTCGAAATCACCACCAAAGGCCCCATCGTGCACGTGATGGGTTTCGAGATTTTCGTGCTCTACATCGTGAGCGAGTTGTACGCCCGCCGCCTCGGCGACGTGGAGGCGACTCTCACCGAGGCGCGTCGCCGTCTCGACGAGAAAATCGCGCTCCTGCTCGCCACTCCGGATTTGCGCAGCGACACGCCGCTGCTCAATTTCGCCCTCAGCGATTTCGGCGTGCGGCGGCGATATTCCGGCGCGTGGCACGACGAGGTTTTGCGCGTGCTCATCGACCGTCTGCCCGGCGTTTTCACCGGCACATCCGACGTTTATCTCGCCAAGAAATTCGGCATCACGCCGATGGGCACGATGGCGCACGAATATCTGCAAGCGTTTCAGGCCGTCGGCGTGCGTCTGCGCGATTCGCAGAAAGCGGCGCTGGAAGGTTGGGTGCAGGAGTTTCGCGGCGACCTCGGCATCGCGCTCACCGACGTCGTCGGCATGGACGCTTTTCTTCGCGATTTCGACCTCTATTTCGCCAAGCTCTTCGACGGCCTGCGCCACGATTCCGGCGACCCCATCGAATGGGGCGAAAAAGCCATCGCCCACTACCAACGCTTGCGCATCGACCCGCGCAGCAAGGTGCTGATTTTCTCCGACGGACTCACCATCCCCAAAGCCCTCGAAATCTTCCACCACTTCAAGGGCCGCATCCGCACCGCCTTCGGCATCGGCACCAACCTCGTCAACGACACCCCGAAAAAGGCGCTCAACATCGT
>JAISSY010000124.1 GCA_031272995.1 Azoarcus sp. | reverse complement strand
CAGATGAAGCGCGCGCTCTACGCGGTGGTCGACCAGCTCGAAGGCATCGCCGAAATCGACGGCGAGGATGTCGAGGATTTGAAGGTGCTGCTGGTCGACGACAGCGCCATGTCGCGCCGCCACATCCGCCATCTGCTCGAAGAAATGGGCATCGCCGCCGAGCATATCGTCGAGGCCGAAAACGGGCGCGACGCGGTGCCGATTCTGGCCGACGTGATATTCGACCTCGTGGTCACCGACTACAACATGCCGGAAATGGACGGGCGCGCGCTGGTCGAATACATCCGCACGCAAAGCTGGCAGACCGAAGTGCCGATTCTGATGCTCACCAGCGAGAACAACGTCGGACGACTGGCCGCCGTGGAAAAGGCCGGCGTCTCGGCCATCTGCGACAAACCCTTCGACGGCGGCAGCATCCGCGATGTCATCGTGCAGGCGTTGCGGGGATAAAAAAAGCGGCGGCGGCCATTACAATCACCCGGTTCGCCACCACCCGGAACCGCCCTTTTGAATCGCCGCCCCGCCCCCGCCGCGCCCACCGAAGCCGAAATCGCCACCCACACGCCCTCCATGCAGCAATACCTGCGCCTGAAGGCGCAGTACCCGGACGCGCTGCTGTTCTACCGCATGGGCGATTTCTACGAGATGTTCTTCGCCGACGCCGAAAAGGCGGCGCGGCTGCTGGACATCACCCTCACCACACGCGGCAAGTCGGCGGGCGAACCCATCAAGATGGCGGGAGTGCCGTTTCACGCCGTCGAACAATATCTGACCCGGCTGGTGAAGCTCGGCGTCTCGGTGGTCATCGCCGAACAGGTGGGCGAGCCGGGGGCGACCAAGGGGCCGATGGACCGCGCCGTCAGCCGCATCGTCACGCCGGGAACGATTACCGACGCGGCGCTGCTGGACGAGCGCAAGGATTCGCTGCTGCTGGCGCTCAACGTGCATCGCGGCGTGTTGGGGCTGGCGTGGCTGAACCTCGCCAACGGCGATTTGCGGCTGGCGCAATATCCTTCCGACATGGTGGCGGCGCAGTTCGAGCGTCTCGCCCCCGCCGAGGTGCTGATGCCCGACGGACTCAATCTGCCGCTGGTGGAGACGCTCTCCCCCGCGCTCAAACGGCTGGCGGATTGGCAGTTCGACGCCGAGAACGCGGCGCGGTTGCTGGCCGAACATTTCGGCACGCGCGATTTGAGCGCCTTCGGCGTCGCCGACGTGCCGGTGGCGCTCGGCGCGGCGGGGGCGCTGCACGATTACGCCCGCGCCACGCAACGCCAAAATCTCGCCCACGTCACCGGCCTGCGGGTCGAGCGCGACGACGAATTCCTGCGCATGGACGCGGCGACGCGGCGCAATCTCGAACTCACCGAAACCCTGCGCGGCGAACCCGCCCCCACCCTGCTCTCGCTGCTCGACCGCTGCGTCACCAGCATGGGCAGCCGCTGGCTGCGCCACGCCATCCACCACCCGCCGCGCGACCCGGCGATTCCCGCCGCGCGCCAGCGCGCCGTCGCCGCGCTGCTGGAGGGCGACGGCCAGCGCCCCCGGTTCGACGCCGTGCGCGAAATCCTCAAGGGCGTCGCCGACGTCGAGCGCATCACCGCGCGAGTGGCGCTGCGGAACGCCCGCCCGCGCGACCTCTCGGCGCTGCGCAACAGCCTCGCCCTCGTGCCGGAAATCGCCCCGCTCCTGCACGAGAGCGCCGCCGACCTGCTCGCCGCGCTCGCCGCCGACCTCGCCGTGCCCGCCGCGCCGCTTCAGTTGCTCGCCCGCGCCATCGCGCCCGAACCGGCGGCGATGGTGCGCGACGGCGGCGTCATCGCCGAAGGGTACGACGCCGAACTCGACGAACTGCGCGCCATCCAGAACAACTGCGGCGCTTTCCTCGTCGATTTGGAGGCGCGCGAACGCGAACGCAGCGGCATCGCCAGCCTGAAAGTCGAATTCAACAAGGTGCACGGCTTCTACATCGAAGTGAGCCACGCCAACGCCGCACGCGTGCCCGACGACTACCGCCGCCGCCAGACCCTGAAGAACGCCGAGCGTTACATCACCCCCGAACTTAAGGCTTTCGAGGACAAGGCGCTGTCGGCGCAGGAGCGCGCGCTGGCGCGCGAAAAGCTGCTGTTCGACGCGGTGCTGGACGAGCTTGCCGCCCACATTCCCGCTTTCCAGCGCGCCGCGCGGGCGCTTGCCGCCATCGACGCGCTGGCCGCCTTCGCGGTGGCGGCGCGCGACTGCGATTACGTCGCGCCGGAATTCTCGCCACAGCCCGGCATCCGCATCGTCGGCGGACGGCATCCGGTGGTGGAGCGTCAGGTCGAGCACTTCATCCACAACGACGCCGCGCTCGGCCCGGCGCGCCGCATGTTGCTCATCACCGGCCCCAACATGGGCGGCAAATCGACTTTCATGCGACAAGTGGCGCTCATCGCCCTGATGGCGCACGTCGGCAGCTTCGTGCCCGCCGAATCCGCCGTCATCGGCCCGCTCGACGCCATCTACACCCGCATCGGCGCCTCCGACGACCTCGCCTCCGGGCGCTCCACCTTCATGGTGGAGATGACCGAAGCCGCCGCCATCCTGCACGGCGCGACCGAACGCAGTCTGGTGCTGATGGACGAAATCGGTCGCGGCACCTCCACCTTCGACGGACTCGCGCTCGCTTTCGCCATCGCCCGGCATCTGCTGGAAAAAACCCGCGGCATGACGCTCTTCGCCACCCATTTTTTCGAGCTGACGCGCCTGAACGCCGAATACCCGGAATGCGCCAACGTCCATCTCGGCGCGGTCGAGCACGGCCACGGCATCGTCTTCCTGCACGCGGTCGAAGAAGGCCCGGCGAGCCAGAGCTACGGCATCGA
>JAISSY010000168.1 GCA_031272995.1 Azoarcus sp. | reverse complement strand
CATGGCAAAACTGCGTCAATGCGCCATTTACGGCAAAGGCGGCATCGGCAAATCCACCACCACGCAAAACCTCGTCGCGGCGCTGTCCGAGGCGGGCAAGAAGGTGATGATTGTCGGCTGCGACCCCAAGGCGGACTCGACCCGCCTCATCCTGCACTCGAAGGCGCAAACGACCGTCATGCACCTTGCGGCGGAAGCCGGCTCGGTCGAAGACCTCGAACTCGAAGACGTGATGGCCATCGGCTACGGCGGCACCAAATGCGTCGAATCCGGCGGGCCGGAACCGGGCGTGGGCTGCGCCGGTCGCGGCGTCATCACCGCCATCAACTTCCTCGAAGAAGAAGGCGCCTACGACGAAGACCTCGATTTCGTGTTCTACGACGTGTTGGGCGACGTGGTGTGCGGCGGCTTCGCCATGCCGATTCGAGAGAACAAGGCGCAGGAAATCTACATCGTCTGTTCCGGCGAAATGATGGCCATGTACGCGGCCAACAACATTTGCAAGGGCATCGTCAAATACGCCAACTCCGGCGGCGTGCGGCTGGCGGGGCTGATTTGCAACTCGCGCAAGACCGACCGCGAGGACGAACTCATCGAAGCTCTGGCCGCCAAACTCGGCTCGCAGATGGTGCACTTCGTGCCGCGCGACAACGTGGTGCAACACGCGGAAATTCGCCGCATGACGGTCATCGAATACGACCCGAAAGCGAAGCAGGCCGACGAATACCGCGCGCTGGCGCAGAAGGTCATCAACAACAAGATGTTCGTCATTCCGAAGCCGCTGGAGATGGAAGAACTCGAAGAGTTGCTGATGGAATTCGGCATCATGGAAGTGGAAGACGAATCCATCATCGGCAAGACCGCCGCCGAACTGGCCGCCGAGGCCGCGGCCGCGTAAATCCTTCCCGTTTTTCGTTCCGGTTCAACCCATTCGCGCGCCTTGTACGGCTAAGTGCGGGCGCGGAAGAGAGGAAAAAATGGCAGTGCTCACTCGTGAGGAAACCGATGCCTTGATTGCCGAGGTTCTGGAGATTTATCCGGAGAAGGCGCACAAGGACCGCAAAAAACACTTGATGGTCAACGACAAGACGCTGGAGTCGTCCAAAAAGTGCATTACCTCAAACCGTAAATCCCTGCCGGGCGTCATGACGATGCGCGGCTGCGCCTACGCCGGCTCCAAGGGCGTGGTCTGGGGCCCCATCAAGGACATGGTGTCGGTTTCGCACGGCCCCATCGGCTGTGGGCAGTACGCCCGCGCCGGGCGGCGCAACTACTACGTCGGCACGACCGGCGTGGACGTGTTCTGCGAAATGAACTTCACCTCCGACTTTCAGGAAAAGGACGTCGTGTTCGGCGGCGACAAGAAGCTCACCAAGCTGCTCGGCGAAGTCGAACAACTGTTTCCGCTCAACAAGGGGCTGTCGGTGCAATCCGAATGCCCGATTGGCCTCATCGGCGACGACATCGAAGCCGTCTCCAAGCGCGTCGCCGAGGAAATCGGCAAGCCGGTGGTGCCGGTGCGCTGCGAGGGTTTTCGCGGCGTGTCGCAATCGCTCGGCCACCACATCGCCAACGACTCGGTGCGCGACTGGATTCTCTCCAACCGCGACGGGCAGCCGTTCGAGAAAACGCCTTACGACGTCGCCATTCTCGGCGACTACAACATCGGCGGCGACGCGTGGGCTTCGCGCATCCTGCTCGAAGAAATGGGCTTGCGCGTCGTCGGCCAATGGTCGGGCGACGGCACGCTGGCGGAGATGGAGAACACCCCGAACGTGAAGCTGAACCTGCTGCACTGCTACCGTTCGATGAACTACATCAGCCGTCACATGGAGGAGAAGTACGGCATTCCCTGGCTGGAATACAACTTCTTCGGCCCCACCAAAATCAAGGAATCGCTGCGCAAAATCGCCTCCTTCTTCGACGACAAAATCAAGGAAGGCGCCGAGCGCGTCATCGAGAAATACACCCCGATGATGGATGCGGTCATCGCCAAGTACAAACCGCGCCTGCAAGGCAAAAAAGTGATGCTCTATGTCGGCGGCCTGCGTCCGCGTCACGTCGTCGGCGCTTACGAAGACCTCGGCATGGAAGTGGTCGGCACCGGCTACGAGTTCGCCCACAACGACGATTACGACCGCACCATCAAGGAGATGGGCGACGCGACGTTGATTTACGACGACGTGACCGGCTACGAGTTCGAGCGTTTCGTCGAAACCATGAAACCCGACCTCATCGGCTCCGGCATCAAGGAGAAATACGTCTTCCACAAGCTCGGCGTGCCTTTCCGGCAACTGCACTCGTGGGACTACTCCGGCCCGTATCACGGCACCGACGGTTTCGCCATCTTCGCGCGCGACATGGATTTGACGCTCAACAATCCGTGCTGGTCGAAGCTGACCGCGCCGTGGCTGAAGCCGCAGGAAGAACCGATGCAGGAAGCCGCGTAAGCGTCGACCTCGACCCGATATCCACTTCTTTGGCGGTCAGTCCACGGCCAAGTGGCGCCGCAAGGAGAACACGATGCAAGACGTAGAGAAAATCAAACCCTGTTATCCGTTGTTCCGCAACGACGAATACAAGGAGCTCATCAAGAACAAGCGCGCCCAATTCGAGGAAACGCACGACGCCGACAAGGTGCGCGAAACCTTCGACTGGACGACGACGCAGGAGTATCAAGACCTCAACTTCCAGCGCGAGGCGCTCACCATCAACCCGGCCCAGGCGTGCCAGCCGCTCGGCTCGTCGCTGTGCGGCCTGGGTTTCCACAAGTCGCTGGTCTACATCCACGGCTCGCAGGGCTGCGTCGCCTACTTCCGCACCTATTTCAACCGCCACTTCAAGGAACCCATCGCCTTCATCGCCGACTCGATGACCGAGGACGCGGCGGTGTTCGGCGGCCAGAAGAACGTGCATGAAGGGCTGGCCAACGCCACCCGCCTCTACGGCGCCGAGATGATTTGCATGTCGACGACCTGCATCGCCGAAGTCATCGGCGACGACCTGAACGCCTTCATCAACAACGCCAAGACCGAGGGTTATCTCGACAAGGATTTCCCGGTTCCCTTCGCCCACACGCCGTCCTTCGTCGGCAGCCACGTCACCGGCTGGGACAACATGGAAGAAGGCATCCTGCGCTACTTCACCCTCAACGAGATGGAAGGCAAGGAGCCGGGCAAGAACGGCAAGGTGAACGTCGTTCCCGGCTTCGAGACCTATCTCGGCAATTACCGCGTCATCAAGCGGATGTTGAAGGAGATGGGGGTCGAATACACTTATCTGTGCGACCCGGAAGAAATCCTCGACACCCCCTGCGACGGCGAATTCCGCATGTACGCGGGCGGCACCACGATTCCCGAAATCAAGGACGCCCCCAACGCCATCACCACCCTGCTGCTGCAACCGATGGGGCTGGAAAAGACGCGCAAGTTCGTCGAAGGCACGTGGAATCAGGAAGTGCCGAAGTTCTCGATTCCGATGGGCGTCGACGGCACCGACGATTTCCTCATGGAAGTCTCGCGCGTCACCGGCAAGCCGATTCCCGACTCGCTCGCCAAGGAGCGCGGTCGCCTGGTCGACATGATGACCGACTCGCACCCCTGGCTGCACGGCAAGAAGATGGCGCTCTACGGCGACCCCGACTTCACCTACGGCATGGTGCGTTTCCTGATGGAGCTTGGCATCGAACCGACCCACATCGTCTGCCACAACGGCTCCAAGCGTTGGGCGAAAGCGGTCAACAAGCTGCTCGAATCCTCGCCCTACGGGGTACACGGCAAGACCTATCCGGGCGCCGACCTCTGGCATCTGCGCAGCCTGTGCTTCACCGACAAGCCCGATTTCCTCATCGGCAACAGTCACGGCAAGTACATCCAGCGCGACACCCTGCACAAGGGCAAGGAGTTCGAAGTGCCGCTGATTCGCATCGGCTTCCCGATTTTCGACCGTCACCACCTGCACCGCATGACCACGCTCGGCTACGAGGGCGGGATGTACATCCTCACCACGCTGGTCAACGCCGTGCTGGAGCGTCTCGACGACGAAACCCGCGAAATGGGCGTCACCGACTTCAACCACGATTTGGTGCGCTAAACGGCGGAGGGCAGGGAATGGCCAACATCATGATTCGGCAAAAACCCGCAGGCGGGCTGGTGTTCTACCTGCCCAAGCGCGACATGGAGGCCGACATCCGCTCCATCGAGTTCGACACCCCGGAAAAATGGGGTGGCGAACTCAAACTGGAAAACGGCGGCGTCTATTTCGTCGACCCCATTCCCCGTCCCGAACGCCTGCCCGTCTCGGTCAACGCCAAACGGCTGGTCGCGGCGGAAGACTGAACCTACCGAGAAGGAGCTTCACCATGGCAGTCACCATCGACGTCGATAGCTGTACGCGCTGCGACGATTGCATTCCCATCTGTCCCACCAAGTCCATCAGCATCAAGAAGGGCAATCTGGTGGTCGACGCCGATTCCTGTACGGAATGCGAGGACAAGGATTCGCCTTCGTGCATGGACGTTTGCCCCTCCGGGAGCATTGCATACGCATAACAGGAGAGGAGACGAAATGTCCGGAACGCCCACCGCCTCGCGCGAAGCCGCGCTACGAATAGCTCACGCCGCCCGCGTGTTGGCGGTGGACGTGAAGGCGTTCGTCTGCGCCCTCGCCGACCGTCACGGTCTGCCGCTCACCGAGGCGAAGCTGGCGCAAGTCACCGTCGACGATTTGCGCGCCATGCTCGCGGGCGACCATGCCGATGAAAACTGCGCCGTCGGCACGAGCCTCGACAAGCTGAAGGAAGTCATTCGTCTGTTCAAGGGCGAAAACGTCGCCGGCAGCGATTTGCCCGCCGTCCAGCCCTACGCCGAGGGCGACATGCCGCAATCCATCCGCGTCGGCGTCGCTTCCAACCACGGCGAGGAACTCGACGGCCATTTCGGCTCCTGCGAACGCTTCCTCGTCTATCAGGTCAGCCCCGACGAAGCGCGCCTCATCGAAGTGCGCGGCGCCCTCGACGCCGATGGCGCCGGGGATAAAAACGCGGCGCGCGCCGCCCTCGTCAAGGATTGCCAAATCCTCTACCTGCAATCCATCGGCGGCCCGGCGGCGGCGAAAGTCGTGCGCGCCGGGGTCTATCCGGTCAAGCAACCCAAAGGCGGCGCGGCGCTCGATGTCATCGCCCGTCTGCAACAAAACCTGCGCCACCCGCCGCCCTGGCTTGCCCGCATCATGGGCGTGCCTGCCGCCTCGCTGCAAAAATACGAAGAAGCCGCGCTCGCCGGGGGCGACGCATGAACGCCGCCTTGGGCTGGCAGGAATACTGCAAGACGCTCGCCTTGCGGTTCCAGTCCGCCTGCAAGCACATGCCGGAAACCGGCGGCCCCGCCGCGATGGTGCGCGCGCTCGAAGAAGCCGAACCGGAATGGCCGTTCCACTATCGCCTGCATCGCGGCGGCTGGTACCGCTTGGGCGGCGTCGTCGACGAGAAGGGCGAGCGCGTCGCCGACAGCCTCGAAGCGTGGGGCGAAGCGGCGCTCGCCGCGCACGACGGCGACCTCGGCGCGCTGCTCGATACTTTGCACGAAGCGCCGCTCTACGCCACCCGTTACAACGGCGGCACCCATTACCTCGTCGCCCCCACCGGCGACGGCCCTGCCGACACCCTGCAACTCGAAATCGAGGAATTGCAGGAAACGCGCGCTCATCGCCTCGGCCGCGCCGCCGACGGCAGCGAGCCGTCCTCGCTCGCCGAACTCATCGACCCGCCGAGCGCCCCCGCGCATCAGCAAATCATCGCGCCGCATTTCTTCCAGTTCCGCCGCCTCACCCACATCGGCTCCGCGCTGGAGCGCATGACCTCCCCGGCCTCGGACGCCGCGCCCATCCAGCGTTTTCTCGACGACTGGCACGAGAGCAGCGCCGACACGCAATCGGCCTTCAACAACCATTGGGTCATCGCCTTCCGCGAATACCTCGACCGTTACCGCATGCCGCAATACCGCGCCCGTCCGATTCCCATCGCCTCCGGCAAACCGCCCGAATTCGACCTCGAGGCCGGCGCCAACGGCCTGAAACTGCACGAAGCGCTACGCGCCGTCGACCGCGAAATCGGCTATCCGATGGCGTGGTTCTTCCACATGCTCACCGACAAAGCCGTGCCGCACTGGGTGGCGCGCACCGCAGTGGAAGACGCCCTCAACGGCTTCGCCTACCTGCCGCAACGCGACGTCGGCGTGGTCAGAAACTGGTTGCACCGGCCATACGCGGTGTGAGGTCGCCATGAACGCCGCCGAAATCCGCGCCCTGCTCGACGAACCCGCCTGTCCGCACAACGCCAAGGAGAAGTCCGGCTGCGCCCGGCTCGCCCCCGGCTCGACGGCGGGCGGCTGCGCTTTCGACGGGGCGCAAATCGCCCTGCTGCCGGTCGCCGACGTGGCGCACGTCGTGCACGGCCCCATCTCCTGCGCCGGCAATTCGTGGGACAACCGGGGCGCGCGTTCCTCCGGGCCGGCGCTCTATCGCATCGGCATGACCACCGACCTGTCGGAAATCGACGTCACCATGGGGCGTTCGGAGAAGCGGCTGTTCTACGCCATCAAGGACGCCATCGAAAAATTCCGCCCGGCGGCGGTGTTCGTCTACGCCACCTGCGTCACCGCGCTGATTGGCGACGATTTGGAGGCGGTGTGCAAGGCGGCGGCCTCGCGTTGGGGCGTGCCGGTGATTCCCATCGAC
Organism: Azoarcus sp.; assembly: GCA_031272995.1. Classification (GTDB taxonomy): domain Bacteria; phylum Pseudomonadota; class Gammaproteobacteria; order Burkholderiales; family Rhodocyclaceae; genus WRNU01. The sequence continues at coordinate 9,071 of JAISSY010000168.1, read as the reverse complement.
GCGGCGGGCTTTTACGGCACCAAGAACCTCGGCAACCGTCTGGCTGGCGAGGCGATGCTGAAATACGTCATCGGCACCGCGGAACCGTCGCCGCCGCCGCCGCATCCGGCGGGCATTCCCACTTACGACGTCAATCTCATCGGCGAATACAACATCGCCGGCGAATTCTGGAAAGTCGCGCCGCTCTTCGACGAACTCGGCCTGCGCATCCTCGGCAGGCTCTCCGGCGACGCCCGTTTCCACGAAATCCAGACCATGCACCGCGCCCGCGCCACCATGGTCGTATGCGCCAAGGCGCTGTTGAACGTCGCGCGCAAATTGCAGGACGCGCACGGCGTCCCCTTCTTCGAGGGCAGCTTCTACGGCATCGCCGACACCTCCGCCGCCCTGCGCGACTTCGCCCGCCTGATTGGCGACGACGACCTCACTCGTCGCACCGAGGCGCTCATCGCCCGCGAGGAAGCGAAAGCCAACGCCGCCCTCGACCCGTGGCGCGCCCGCCTCGCCGGCAAACGCGCGCTGCTCTACACCGGCGGGGTCAAATCGTGGTCCATCGTCTCCGCCTTGCAGGATTTGGGCATGACGGTGGTCGCCACCGGCACCAAGAAATCCACCGCCGAAGACAAGGCCCGCATTCAGGAACTGATGGGCGCCGACGCCAAGATGCTCGACGAAGGCAGCCCCAAGCTGCTGCTCTCCACCTTCCACGAATACCACGCCGACATCCTCATCGCCGGCGGTCGCAACCTCTACACCGCCCTGAAAGCGCGCATTCCCTTCCTCGACATCAATCAGGAACGCGAATTCGGCTACGCCGGCTACGACGGCATGGCGGAGTTGGCGAAACAACTGGCGCTGTCGATGGAAAGCCCGATGTGGGAAGCGGTGCGGAAGCCGGCGCCGTGGGCGAGTCCGGTTCGTCGCATGGTTCGTTCATAGACCGACCCCCGGCTTTGTCGCCTTCACGACAAGCAAACAACAGCATAAGCCACTGAAATATAAACATTTATTTCATGGCGCGGCTCTTGCTAAAGGTAATAAACCTTTCACTGTTCGTCCGCCATGTCCGCCAGCGTCAAGCCTCTTTCCGTCAGTCCGTTGAAGACCAGCCAGCCGTTGGGGGCGGCGCTCGCCTTTCTGGGGCTGGAACGCGCCATGCCGTTGCTGCACGGGTCGCAGGGCTGCACGGCGTTCGGCAAGACCTTTCTCGTGCGCCACTTCCGCGAGCCGATACCGTTGCAGACCACGGCGATGGAACAGGTTTCCACCATCATGGGGGCGGACGCCAACGTGGTGGAGGCGTTGCGTGCGATTTGCGACAAAAACCGGCCTGCCGTCGTCGGATTGGCGACTACCGGCCTGTCGGAAACGCAGGGCGTCGACATCCATCGCGCCGTGCGGGAGTTTCGTGACGCGCATCCCGAATTCGCCGACGTGGCGGTGGTGGCGGTCAACACGCCCGATTTCGTCGGCTGTCTGGAAACCGGCTTCGCGGCGGCGGTGGAAGCCATCGTCGAAAACCTCGTGCCGGTGCGCGGACGCAGCGCGACGCCGGCCAGGCGGGTGAACGTGCTCGCCTCGGCGATGCTGACGCCGGGCGACGTGGAGGCGATACGCGAGTGGGTCGAAGCCTTCGGGCTGGAGGCGACGGTGTTGCCCGACCTCGGCGATTCGCTCGACGGACACCTGATTGCGGAAGAATTCTCGCCGCTCACCGTCGGCGGAACGAGTTGCGCCGAAATTGCGGCGATGGGCGACGCGATGGCGACGCTGGTCGTCGGTGCTTCGCTGGAGCGCGCCGCCGACAAACTGAAGGCGCGCACCGGCGTGCCCGACTATCGCTTCGCCGGACTCATGGGACTGGAGGCGTGCGACGCCTTCACCGACACGCTGGCGCGCATTTCCGGTCAGGCGGTGCCGCGCCGCGTCGAACGTTGGCGCGACCAGTTGCGCGACGCGATGGTCGATAGCCATTTCATGCTCGGTTTCGCCCCCATCGCGTTGGCGGGCGACCCCGACTGGCTGGCGATGTTCGCGCCCTTCCTGCGCGGCATGGGAGCGGACATCACCGCCGCCGTGTCGCCAGTGCGCGCCGACCACATCGCCGACACCCTCGCCGAATTCACCGTCGGCGACCTCGAGGATTTGGAGCGCCTTGCCGTCGAGCGTGGCGCCGAACTCATCGTCGCCAGTTCGCACGCGGTCGAATCCGCCCAAAGACTGGGGCTGCCGCTGTTGCGCGCCGGGTTTCCGCAGTACGACCGCTTGGGCGGCCATGCGCGCCGTTGGGTCGGCTATCGCGGCAGCCGGCAGGCGCTGTTCGACATCGCCAATCTTCTTCTGGCCAAAAATCATGACGCCAAACCTTACCGATCCCTTTACTGGCGAGACACTCCCCGCGCCAACGAGGCCGGGGCGGCGGCTCAAGCTGCTGCGGCCCGCTGACATGGCCGCGCCGCCGAGCGCCTCGCTGCGTGTCGCTTTCGCCACCGACGACCGGCGGCGGGTGAACCAGCATTTCGGTTCCGCCACCGCCTTCGTGCTCTACGACGTGAACGCCGAGGGCGCGTCGATGATCGGCGTCGGCGAATTCCCCGAAGAAGCGCGCGACGGCAACGAAAACAAGCTCGCCGCCAAGGTGGATTTCCTCGCCGGTTGCGACGCGGTGTTCGTGTTCGCCATCGGCGCCTCGGCCATCAAACAACTGCTGGCGCTCGGCGTGCAACCGCTGCGCGTCGGCGAAATCGACGCCATCGACATGCTGCTCAAGGGCGTCGAGAGCGCCATCGCCGAAGGCGGCGTGGTGTGGGTCGACCGCGCGCTGGCGGCGCGGCGCAAGTCCTGCGAGTGCGACCGCTTCGCCGTCATGGAGGAGGAGGGTTGGCAATGACGACGACCGCATCCGCCGCCCCCGAAGGCGTCATCCTGCGCGTCGCCAATGGTGAGGCCACCGTGCGGCTCGACCCCGTCGCCAACGCCTGTGGCGGCTGCGCCCATGCGGGCGGCTGCGGCATCGGGCGTCTTGCGTCCATGCGCGGCGAACGTTCCGCCACCCTCGTGCTGCCCGCGCCCGTCGGCTGCGTCCCCGGCGCGCGCGTCGCGCTGGCGGAAGAAACCTCGCTTCCGCGTCTGGCGCTGTTGGGCTACGGCCTGCCGGTGCTGTGCGCCTTCATCGGCGCGGCCTGCGGACAGGCCGCATTCGGCGGCGACGCCCCGGCGGCGCTCGGCGCCGTCCTCGGCTTCGCGGCGGCGCTGGCGTCGACGCGGCCGCTCACCCGTTTCCTTTTCCGCGCCCACGGCGGCGCGCCCGTTTCCCTTTCATTGCTTACCAACCCGGAGTCCGGTCATGAGCGAACCACTCGATCCCATCTATGAAACCGATTTCATCAAGGAGATGGTGCGCCAGACGCGCGCCCTCGACACTTACGGCGTCCTGAACGGCGCCGCGCCCGACAAAATCCTCGCCCCCTTCGTGCTCACCAAGGAGCGGAAGGCCGAGATTCCAATCATGGGCGACCCCGACGAAAAGACGTTGGCGCGGGTGAAATCCTTCTACAACGCCATCGCCGTGCTCATCGAGCAGGAATGCAAGCTGATGGCCGCCCCGCTCGTCCACCTCACCCACGAGGGCTTCGGGCGCGCGCTGGTCACGGTCGGCAAGCTCGTCGCCATCGACAAGACCCTGCGCGACGTTCATCGCTTCGGCTTCGCCAGCCTCTCCAAGATGAAGGACGAAGCCGACAAGCTGCTCGCCGTGGCGCTGGAACGCATCGGCAGCTACCCGGAAGTAGCCGGGCTGTAACCTTTTTTCTATCCCGTAACCATAAGGAAGGAGGCGCTATGCCAAATATCGTAGGACTCACGCTGGGCGGCAAGGAATGGACGCCCGAATTCGTCACCGCCATCAATCAGGACGACTGTATCGGCTGCGGGCGCTGCTTCAAGGTCTGCCCGCGCGACGTGCTGAACCTCATCGAGCGCGTCTCCGACGACGATGACGACGATTTCGACGAAGAAGGCGGCGACAACTCGGTGATGACCATCAAGGACGCCGCCGACTGCATCGGCTGCGGCGCCTGTAACCGCGTCTGCCCGAAAAAGTGCTACAGCTACGCGCCCTCCGAGGTGCTGGCCGCAGCGGCCTGAATTCGGGCGCAAGCGATTTGCCGAAAGGGCATGGCTTCGCGGCCATGCCCTTTTTGCTTTTCGGCTCATTTTCAAGTGTTTTACGGCTCAGGGTGAGTTAAGATTGAGCCGTATTTTTGAATTACGTGAGCCGAAACGGGAGAAAACTAATGCTGTCCGAGCGGGAGAATCGGATTCTGTCGCTGTTGCAGGAAGGAAAGGCAGCGACTTCAGGGGAAATCCTCGCCGCACTGAACGGCGCCAGCCTTGCCACCGTCAAGCGTGATTTGGCGCGGCTCGTGGCGGCGAATCTCGTCGTCTCGTCCGGAAAAGGCCGTGGGACGAAGTACGCCGTCTCGCGGGCGTATCGCTTGCTCGGCCCGGTCGACATCGAGGCTTATTACGCCAAAGAGGCCGATGAACGCCAAATCAACCGGCTATTCAATTGGGAACTGCTGCGCGAAGCATTGCCGAAGACGAAGTTGTTCACGTCCGACGAGTCGGCGCGCCTGAATGCGTTGCAGCGCACGTTTTCCGAACATCTCTCCACCCTCGGCCCGGCGGGCTATCGCAAGGAAATGGAACGTCTGGCTATCGATCTGAGTTGGAAATCGTCGCAAATCGAAGGCAACACCTATTCCCTGCTGGAGACGGAACGCCTGCTGAAAGAAAAGCAGACGGCATCCGGCAAGACGAAAGAGGAGGCGACCATGCTCCTCAACCACAAAGCCGCAATCGATTTCATCGTCGCAAACCCGGATTTCGTCAAACCGCTTACCGTCGCGGCCATCGAGGACATTCACGCCTTGCTGGTCAAGGAACTGGACGTGGAGCGCAACGTCAGAACACGGCGCGTCGGCATCTCCGGCACCAATTATCAGCCCTTGGACAACGAATTCCAGATTCACGAGGCGCTAACGGCGACCTGCGACCTCATCGGCGCTCGCCAAGACGCCTTCGAGCAGGCGCTGCTCGGCTTGGCGCTGATTTCCTACATCCAGCCGTTCATGGACGGCAACAAACGCACCGCCCGCATCATGGCTAACGCGCTGTTGCTGGCGAATGGCTGTTGTCCGCTTTCGTTCCGCACCGTGGATTCGGTGGACTACAAGAAAGCGATGTTGATTTTCTACGAGCAAAACAACATTTCCACCTTCAAGCGGATTTTCGTCGAGCAGTACGAGTTCGCGGTGAATACTTATTTTTGACGGCGAATTAGGTTTTTGCTTGACAGGTTCCGCGTCACGGAACATCCTTCGGCATGATCCATTCGTTCGCCGACCCCGATACCGAAGCCCTTTTCCATAGCCGGAACGTGCCCCGGTTCAGGAACATCGAACGCGTGGCGCGGCGCAAGCTCTTGCAACTGCAAGCCGTAACGGTGCTGAACGACCTCAAGATTCCGCCCGGCAACCGGCTCGAAGCTTTGAAGGGCGACCGCAAGGGACAACACAGCATCCGCATCAACGACCAATGGCGGATTTGCTTCGTCTGGCACGAGGACGGCGCATACCGGGTCGAAATCGCGGATTACCACTAGGAGCCGAGAAATGGCCGAACTGCTCGAAGAAATCCATCCCGGCGAAATCCTGCTGGAAGACTTCATGAAGCCGATGAAGCTCTCGGCGCGTCAACTCGCGGCGGACATCGACGTATCGCCTAGCCGCGTCAGCGAACTCGTGCATGGCACGCGCCCGATTACCGCCGACACCGCCTTGCGGTTGGGGCTGTTCTTTGGCATGGACCCGCGCTTCTGGCTGAACCTGCAAACCGAATACGACATGCGCGTCGCCGAACGCGCCTTGCGCGACAAAATTGCGCCACGGATTCGCGTCTGGCAGCACGCGCACGCTTGAATAGAATCGATTCGTGCGCGGCTATACTGAATCTTTATTGCATTAGAAATGCAAATATCGTTTACCCCGGCCAGCGCGCCTTCGCTTCGTCGTAGGTAAAGCGCAGCGGCTGCGTTTTGGTGCGGCGGCGGTTGATCATGCGCACGGAGTAGGCTTCCATCCACGTCCAGTAGTCCTTGCGGGCGGGCGCGGAGAAGGCGCTCGCGGCGAGGGCTTTGGCGAGGTTTTCGAGCCAGATTTCGCGGGCGCGCTCGTCGATGTCGAAAGGGAAATGACGGGTGCGTATACACACGTCGCGGCCTTCCGCCGTGGTGTAGGCGGGCGCGCCGCCGCAGGCTTCGACGACGAAATCGGCGATTTTGGCGACGCGCTCGGCGAAAACGGCGTCGTCCTTGGCGAACAGGTGGCCGATTTCAGGGTTGGCGCGCAGGCGGGTGTGATGGTCGAGCACCAGCGCGCGGATGGCCGGCTCGCCTACCGTGGCGAAGAAATCGGTGGGCGGAAACGGCACTTCCGGATATTCGAGGTCGTAACTGGCGGAAATCTCGATGCCGGGGGTGAAACGGCCTTCCGGGTGACATTCGCAGTAATGGTCGTGATGGCCGTGAGGGCCATGCCCGTGGTGGCCGTGGTGGCCGTGATGTTCGCGGTGGTCGTGCCCTTCACAGGTTTTGGGGGCTTCGGATTGACACATGTTCTTCTCCTCTCGTCATTGGGGCGGATAGATGCGTTCGCAATAAAGAATATGCAGGCCGACCTGCGTTTCCAGCGGGCCGGCGAGTTCGCCTTCGGCGAGCGCGAAGGCGGGCGGGTCGAGTTCGGGGAATAGCTGGCCGGGTTTGACCGCGCCGATGACGCCTTCCTGCATCGCCGTCGGACAGTGCGAATTCGCCAACGCGGCGGCGGCGAAAGCGGCAGCGCGTTCGGGCGCTTGCTCGATTTGTCGGCGCAGGTCTTGCAACAGGATTTGGGCGGCGCGCTTTTCCTCGTCGTTGTCGAAAGTGACGAGGATGTGGCGCAGCAGGCGCGATTCCGGGCGCTGGCCGCCATTGGCGGGCGCGGCGGCGGCGGCGTTTTCGGCGGGCGCGATGGCGTCGTCGTCACCGGCGGCGGGTTCGCCCGCGCAGGCGTCGAGCATCGTTTCCGGCACCTGAAAAACCCGCCCCGGCGCGGCCTCGAAATGGACGTGATAGGCAGGGCCGTCCGGCAGGTCGCGCAGCACTTTCAGGACTTGCCCCGGCGCGCCGGGGGTGACCAGCGTTTTGCCGTTGACCTGCAACACGGCGCGACTCGTCACCTTGTCGCGGAATTCGAAGCGCGTCGGCGTCCACGGCGCGTCGCCGGCAATCAACTCCTCCTCGCGGCAACCGACCATGCGATTGGCGTCGGGGAAGAAAACGGAATAAACGATGCGGTCTTGCAGGAAAGTGCCGATGTCCCGCACCACGCCGACGAGTCCGCGCCGCACCAGCAGTTCTCCACGGCTGGCGCCCGGATAGGTGCCGTCGTCGCGCACGTTGCGCACCAGACGCACCTCGTCGTCGATGGCGAAACGCGGCTCGATGGCCATGTCAGCGGAACACCTTGTCCAGCGGCACGAAGGTGGTGGTGCCGCCTTCGGGACGCGGGGCGTGGTGGAAGACGGCGAACACTTTTTCGGTGAGCGCGTCGGAGTGGACGAAATCCTCGTAGGCGCGCGCCAGCCACTTGCGATAGAACGCGGCGCGACCAACGTCGTCCTCCGGCATGTCGCCAGCATTGCGTTTCAGGTAGTCGTGAAAGCGTTGCAGGATGTGCAGGCGATTCACGTGCACGACTTTTTCGTCGTAGGGCACGCCGAACCAGTCGAGAAAATCCTCGGCGGAAACGAGTTCCTGCAAGGCTTCGGCGAGGGTGAGCCGGGAATCGAAATCGGGCGGCATGGCGGAATCCTCAAACGTTGGCGAACGCGCCGTGACGGGCGGCGAGTTCGAGCAAATCGGCATCGTCGGGCGGGCGCTTGGCGGCGGTGACGAAGGCGCGCACCGCGTCGACCAGACGCTTCGCGGTCGCGGTGTCGAGGCTGACGCCCATTTCGGCGTACACGGCGATGACGGCGCGATGGCCGGAATGTTTGCCGAGCACGATGCGATGGCGCTGCCCGACTTCTTCGGGGTCGAAGCCCTGATAGTTGCGCGGGTCTTTCAACAGGCCGTCGACGTGGATGCCGGCCTCGTGGGTGAAAGCGCCGCCGCCGACGATGCTTTTTTGCCAAGGCACCGGACGATTGGCGGCGCGAGCGACGATTTCCGACAGGGCGGGAAAGCCTTTCAAATCGACGCCGGTCGCGCCGCCGTAGAGTTTTTCGACGCCCATCACCACTTCTTCGAGCGCCGCGTTGCCGGCGCGCTCGCCGAGTCCGTTGACCGTGGTGTTGACGTGGCTCGCCCCGGCGCGCACGGCGGCGAGCGTGTTGGCGGTCGCCAGCCCCAAATCGTCGTGGGCGTGCATTTCGATGGCAAGCCCCGATGCCGAAACCAAGCGGGCGATGACTTCGTGCAGCCCGAACGGCTCCATCAACCCCAGAGTGTCGGCGTAGCGCAGCCTCGTCGCGCCGGCGCGCGCCGCGCATTCGGCGAGCGCGAGCAGAAAATCGACATCGGCGCGCGAAGCATCTTCGCAGCCGATGCACACTTCCAGCCCCAAATCGCGCCCGCGCGCGACGAATTCCGGCAAGGCGGCGAGCAGCCAAGCGCGGTTCTTGCCGAGTTTGTAGGCGAGGTGCTGGTCGGAAGCCGGGATTGAGATGTCGACGCGGTCGACGCCCAAATCGGCGCAGGCGGCGAGGTCGTCCGGGTGCATCCGGCACCAGACCATGAGCGCGGCGTCCAGCCCCAACGCGGCGACGGCGCGGATGCCGTCGCGTTCTTCCGCGCCCATCGCCGGAATGCCGACTTCCAGCTCCGGCACGCCGATGCCGTCGAGATGGCGCGCGATGGCGAGCTTCTCGTCGAGCGAAAACGCGACCCCGGCGGATTGTTCGCCGTCGCGCAAAGTGGTGTCGTTGATGATGACTCGTGGCATGGCGCTGCTTGACCCGAATGTGGTGAC
>JAISSY010000069.1 GCA_031272995.1 Azoarcus sp. | reverse complement strand
ATGCCCAACATTGGCCGACTGGTGGAGTTCGCGGCAATCTTTGGCTGCGAAACCACCGAGCTGTTGACCGAAGTCAGCCCCAATCCGAACGATCAGGCAAACCGCATCGCCCAACTATTGGCGGGACTCGAACATGCGGATCGACAACTCATCGTGGAATGGGTGGAACGCTTGAGCGCGCGTTTACTAAAACATTAAACCTGCAATTACCTGTACGAATATAAAAACCGCCGCAAGACTCGCTTCAAAAGCGCGAGCCATGCGGCGGCGGTGTTTTGGCGGAACGTCGTCAGTTGGCCGTCGGTTGCGGATTGGCGCCGAACTGGTTTTCGCCTTGCTGACTGTTTTGCACCCAGAAATAAATCAGCACGATCAAACCGATGATCGGTATGAGGACGAGAAGTTGCCACCAGCCAGTGCGGCCGATGTCGTGCAGCCTTCTGGCGCCGACGGCGAAAGAAGGCACAAGAAGCGCGAGTTGGAAAATGGTGATGAGGATGTCCAACCTCAGAATGGCGCCCACGATGCTCACGGCGATGGCGAGGACGATGTACACCAGCACGTATGACCAGAATTCCATCTTGTCCGCGCGCCCTTGAAACTGCGCGTATTTGGTCTGAACGACGTTCAAAAACACGTTCCAATACTTCGTTGCCTGCTCCATGAACTTCTCCCTCCCGTGAGTTACGTAAAGTGGCAGCGCGACGAGTGTACTCGTCAATGCCGCCGAAAAACAATCGCGCCGCGCGCCGCGTTATCATGCCGCACTCTATAAGCGAGGAACCCAATGTCCAAAACCGTTCTGTTGATTGCATCCGGCATCGTCATCGGATTGTTCGCGCTCGCATTGGGGGCGAGCGGGAATCCGCCCAACATGGGAGTGTGCGTCGCCTGCTTCACGCGCGACGTGGCGGGGGCGCTGAAATTGCATTCCGCCGCGCCGGTGCAGTATTTGCGCCCGGAGATTCTTGGCTTCGTGCTCGGCGCGTTCGCAATGGCGCTCATCGGGCGCGAGTACAAGCCGGAGGCGGGTTCTTCGCCGGTGCTGCGGCTGATGCTTGGGTTTTTCATGATGGTAGGCTGCCTCGTTTTTCTCGGTTGTCCGCTGCGCATGGTGTTGCGCATCGCGGGAGGCGATTTGAACGCGGTCGTGGGGCTGGCGGGATTCGTGGTGGGCATCGTCGCGGGGGTGTTCTTCTTGCGGCGCGATTTCGCCCTGCCGCCGCGCAACGGGCAGCCGGGCATCGAGGGAGTTTGGTTCGCGCTGCTCGCGTTCGTGTTGCTGATGCTGTTCTTCTTCAAGAGCGATTTGTTCGCCGCCAGCGAAAAGGGGCCGGGGGCGCTGCACGCGCCGGTGTGGCTGTCGCTCGTCGGCGGGCTGGCGATTGGCGCCATCGTGCAGCGCACGCGCTTCTGCTTCATCGGCATGATTAGCCATATCTTCCTGTTCCGGCAGTTCTCGATGCTGCTCGGCATCGTGGCGCTGACGCTGGTGGTGTTCGTGGGCAATCTGACGTTGGGGACGGTGAACTTCGGCTTCGAGGGGCAACCGATTGCGCACGACGACGCGCTGTGGAATTTCCTCGGCATGACGCTGGCGGGCGTATGCGGCGCGTTTCTCGGCGGCTGCCCGCTGCGGCAGGTGGTGGGCGCGGGACAGGGCAATTCGGACGCGACGATGACGGTGATCGGGATGCTGTTGGGAGCGGCGGCGGCGCACAATTTCGCGCTCGCCTCCTCGGCGGCGGGGCCGACGCCGGGGGGCAAAGCGGTGGTGATCGCCGGTCTGGTGTTCGCGGCGGCGGTGGGGTTGCTTTATTCGCGCAGGAACGGGGCGACGGGGAACGTTACGTCGCAGGTTTGATGGCGCCGCTACGCGGCGGAGGGGACGACCGTCGGACTAGCGTCCGACCTACGCCGGAGCGAGCCGCTTTTCGTAGGTTGGACGCTAGTCCAACGGTCGTCACGAGCGGCGCGTAGCGCCGTCATTCACCGTAACGCGCGCCCCGCCCGACCACGCCTCCACACGCCCGATTCGCGCCGCCGCAGCGTAACCCTCGTCGTGAAACGCGCGCAGCACGTCGGCGGCGGCTTCTGGCGCGCAGGCGACGAGCAGGCCGCCGCTGGTTTGCGGGTCGGTGAGCAAAATCTTCTGCCACGGTTCGACGTCGACCAATTCCACTTCTTCGCCGTATGCCGCCCAGTTGCGCCCCGACGCGCCGGTTTTGACGTTCTCCCGCGCCAGCGCGCGCGCCTGCTCGATTATCGGCAAATCCGCGCCAGCGAATTCGGCGCGGCAATCCGAGCCGCGACAGACTTCCAGTAAATGGCCTAGCAGCCCGAAGCCGGTAACGTCGGTAATCGCGTGCACGTCGTCGCGTTCGCCGAGGGTCGCGCCGATGCGATTCAACTTGGTGGTGACGGCGATCATCGTCGCGTAACCGGCCTCGTCCAGACGCCCCTGCTTCAAGGCCGCGCTCAACACGCCGACGCCGAGCGGTTTGCCGAGAATCAGCGCGTCGCCCGGACGCGCGCCGGCGTTGCTGCGCACCTTGTCGGGATGCGCGACGCCGAGCGCTACCAAGCCGTAAATCGGCTCGACGCTGTCGATGGAATGCCCGCCCGCGACCGGAATGCCCGCCTCGCGGCAAATGCTGGCGCCGCCTTCGAGCACGCGCGCAATCGTCGGCAGCGGCAGCTTGTCGATGGGCATTCCGACCAAGGCGAGGGCGAGAATCGGCGCGCCGCCCATCGCGTACACGTCGGAGAGCGCGTTGGCCGCCGCGATACGCCCGAAATCGTAGGGGTCGTCGACGATGGGCATGAAGAAATCGGTGGTGGCGATGAGCGCCTGCGCGTCGTTGAGCCTGTAGACCGCCGCGTCGTCGCTGGTTTCGGTGCCGACCAGAAGTTCGGGCGGCACGACGCCCTTGGGCATCCCCGCCAACATTTCCCGCAGCACCGCCGGAGAGATTTTGCAGCCGCAGCCGCCGCCGTGTGAGAATTGCGTCAGTCTGATTTTTTCTTCCACGTCATTCATTCCCATGTCTTATCCCTCGGCGTCCGACATGCGCTGCACGCTCGCGCAACGCGCGGAATTCGACGAAATCGTCGATGTGCGCTCGCCCGCCGAATTCGCCGAGGATCATATTCCGGGCGCGATCAATTGTCCCGTGCTGGACAACGCCGAGCGCCACGAAATCGGCCTGCTCTACGCCAAATCGCCTTTCGAGGCGCGCAAGCTCGGCGCCGCCATGGTGGCGCGCAATCTGGCGGCGACGGTGGAACGACGCTTTCTCGACCGCCCCAAGACTTGGCGACCGCTCGTTTATTGCTGGCGCGGCGGTATGCGCAGCCAGAGCGCGGCGCTGTGGTTGAACCTGATCGGCTGGCGCGCCGGGCAGTTGATCGACGGCTACAAGGCTTGGCGGCGACATGCAGTGGAAGCGCTGGCGACGCTGCCCGCCACCCTGCAATGGCGCGTCGTCTGCGGCGCCACTGGCAGCGGCAAGACGCGGTTGCTGGCGGCGCTAGCGGCGCGGGGCGAACAGACGCTCGACCTCGAAGCCCTCGCCGTGCATAAGGGTTCGGTGCTCGGCGGCATTCCGCGCCGCGTGCAGCCGTCGCAAAAATGGTTCGAGACCGGCATCGCGGCGCGGCTGGAACAGTTCGACGCCGCGCGCGTCGTCTATGTCGAAGCCGAAAGTCGCAAGATTGGACTCTGCGCCCTGCCCAACTCGCTGGTCGACGCGATGCGCGCCGCGCCGTGCGTCGAAATCCACGCCACGCCGGAGGCGCGGCTCGCCTATCTGCTGGATGATTACGCCTACCTCGGCGACAACCCCGCCGCGCTAGCGGCGCGGCTGGAGCGTCTGCACGGTTTCGTCGACAACGTCACGCTCGACCGCTGGAAGCACTGGGCGATGGATCGCAACCTGCCCGATTTGTTCCGCGAACTCATCGTGCGCCATTACGACCCGCTTTACGCGCGCTCGCAGCACAGGCATTTCACGCAGTTGGCGCAGGCGCGGCGGTTGGAGACGGACGATTTGTCGGCGGAGGCTATCGCGGGATTGGCGGAGGAAATCGTCAGCGGCGCATAGCGCCGTTTTTTACGACCGTTGGACTTCGTCCAACCTACACCGGAGCGTGACGCTTTTCGTAGGTTGGACGCCAGTCCAACGGTCGTGCCTCCGCCGCGCAGCGGCGCTCAAGTCTTGCCCTTCTCCACCGGCAAGCCCTTGAGCCGGTTCAGCGCCTGCTTGAGTTGGTAATCATCCTTGCTGCCGAATTCATACGGCTTGGAACGGTCGGCGCGCGCGGTTTCGGGTTTTTTGTCCTCGCCGGTTTTGGCGTCGGCGTTGGGGTCGCGGTCGTTGCCGAGGTGGCCGATGAGGTCGGCTTCGCGCAGGCGACGGGCGGAAGCGCCGTCGGGGGTTTCCTCGACCTGCACGTCGGGATCGATGCCCTTGGCCTGAATGGAGCGCCCCGCCGGGGTGTAGTAGCGCGCGGTGGTGAGCTTGATCGCGCCTTTGTTGCTCAACGGCAGGATGGTCTGCACCGAGCCTTTGCCGAAAGTGCCGGTACCCATGATGGTGGCGCGTTTGTGGTCTTGCAGCGCGCCGGCGACGATTTCGGAAGCCGAGGCCGAGCCGCCGTTGACCAGCACCACCATCGGCACCTGACGCGACCACGAAGGCAGCACGCGCAGGAAATCGTCGGGGCTGGCGCGGTATTCGCGTTGCGCGCCTTCGGTGCGGCCCTTGGTGGAGACCACCATCACGCCTTCGGGCAGGAAGGCGGAAGCGACGCTCACCGCGCCGTTCAACAGACCGCCGGGGTCGTTGCGCAGATCGAGCACCAAGCCCTTCAAACGATCCTTGTTTTCCCTGCCGAGCTTGCCGAGTTGTTCGACCACCGACTTGGCGGTGTTTTCCTGAAACTGGTTGATGCGCATGTAGCCGTAGCCGGGTTCGACCAGACTGGATTTGACGCTCTTGACCTTGATGACCTCGCGCGTGAGCTTCACCACGATGGGCTCCGCCGTGTCCTTGCGCGACAGCGTCAGGGTGATTTTGGTGCCCGGCTTGCCGCGCATGAGCTTGACGGCGGCGTCGAGCGCCATGCCCTTGACCGGAGCGTCGTCGATTTTGACGATGAGATCGCCCGCCTTGATGCCGGCGCGGGCGGCGGGGGTATCTTCGATTGGCGACACCACTTTGACGAAGCCGTCTTCCATGCCGACTTCGATGCCGAGGCCGCCGAATTCGCCCTGCGTGCCGACTTGCAGTTCCTTGAGGGCGTCGGGGTCGAGATAGGCCGAGTGCGGGTCGAGTCCGCCCAACATGCCGGTGATGGCGTGGGTAAAGAGGCTCTTGTCCTCGACCGGCTCGACGTAATCGCGCTTGACGACGTTGAACACGTCGGCGAAGGCGCGCATTTCCTCGACCGGCAGCGGCTGCGGGCCAAGTTTGTCGGCGCGGGCGGTGAAAACCAGCCCAAGAACGACGCCAAGCGCAACGCCGGTCATCACCATTCCAAAATGCTTCAATTTGCTGCTGGGCATGTACTTCCCCTGTTTCTATTTGAGCCTGACCCACTGCATCGGATCGACCGCCTGTCCCCGATGCCGAATTTCAAAGTATAGGCCGGAATCGCCTTCCACTCCGCTGGATCCGACGCTGGCGATGGCTTCGCCGCCGCGCACCGACTGGCCGACTTCTTTGAAGAGCGCGTCGTTGTTGCCGTAGATGGAAAGGTAGCCGTCGCCGTGATCGAGAATCAGCAGATTGCCGTAGCCGCGCAGCCAATCGGAATAGACGACTTCGCCGTCGCTCACCGCTCGCACCTGCGCGCCGTTGGCGGCGCGGATGAATACGCCGCGCCATGCGGTGGCCTGCCCGGCGCGGCGCGCGCCGAAACGGCCGATGAGTTCGCCCGCCACCGGAAACTGCAAATTGCCGCGCTGCTGCGCGAAGCGCGAGCCGGAAGCGGACGAACTCGCCGCCTCGCGCACCCGCCCGACCACCGGCTCTTTGACCGGCCTTTCGTCGCTGTAGCGCGGCATACGGTCTGCGACGGTGTTTTGCCGCGACAACGCCAGTTCGCGGGCGCGTTTCGCCGCGGCCTTCGCTTCCGCCTCGGCGGCGGCGGCCTGTTTCGACAGCGTGTCGATGACGCTGGTCAGCCGCGCCTCGTCGGCCTTGAGGGCGCCGACGTCGTCGCGGCGCGATTTGAGGTCGGCGGCGATTTTCTCCATCGTCTCGCGTCGACTGGCATGGGTGCGCTCCAGTTCTTCCTGCTTGCGGGCGCGGTCTTTTTCGAGGCGGGCGAGAATCTCGTGGCGCTGCTCGATTTGCGCCGCGCGCTCGGCCTTGATGCGCTGGTCGGCGCGCAGGGACTCGATCATCTCCTTGCGGGCGCGGCCGAGGCGTTCGAGGTAATAGGCGTCGCGCGAAATCTGGTTGGGGTCGCCCGCCGACAGCAGCGACGCGATGTCGTTGCCGGCGCCGTAGATGTAGTTGCGACGCAGCCAGACGCCGAGTTCTTCGTGGCGCGAGGCGATGCGCGCTTCGAGGTCGCGCTGCTCGGTTTCCAGCACCTGCAACTGACGCTCGACCTCGGCGCGTTCGCTCGTCACTTGCCGCAAGGCGCGGGTCGCTTTCGACACGTCGCGCTCGGCGGCGCTCACCGCCGTGGAGGCTTCGTTCAAGGCTTCTTCGTTCTTCTGCACGTCGCGCTGCGCGTCGCCGATACGGCGCTTGACGTCCTTCAAGTCGGAACGCTTGGCGCCGAGTTCGGCCTTGGCGGCCTTGGCTTCCTGCGCCGCCTTGGCGGCTTTCGCCTCCTGCGCGGCTTTTTCGGCCGCCTTCGATTGCGCCGCTGGCTTCTTTTGCGCCGCCGGCGTCGCCTTGGCGGCGGGTTTTGTAGACTTCTTGCTCGCGGGCTTGGCCGTTTTCGAAGTTTTGGCCTTCGTTTTGGCGGGCGCGGCCAGCGGCGCGGCGCTCAGGGCCATCCCGGCGCAAAAGGCGAGGACGGCGGCAAGCGCGCGACGGGAGGAAAGGTTCATGGCGACCACGGCGCGCGGCGCTCAGCCTTTCGCCTTGCCCTGACTCGCCACTGCGGCCTGCGCGGCGCGGATGGTGTCTTCGTCGGCGAGGTAGTAGCTTTTGAGCGGGCGCAGATTGGCGTCGAGTTCATAGACTAGCGGCTGCGCGGTAGGGATGTTCAGCCCGACGATTTCGGCGTCGCCGATGCCGTCGAGGTACTTGATGAGGGCGCGCAGGCTGTTGCCGTGCGCGGCGACGAGGATGCGCCGCCCGGCGAGGATTTGCGGCGCGATCACCGTCTCCCAGTACGGCACCACGCGCGCCACCGTGTCGCGCAGGCATTCGGTGCGCGGAAAAGCCGCTTTGGGCAGCGAGGCGTAGCGCGGGTCGTCCAAGTCGAGGCGCGGATCGCCTTCGGGCAGCGGGTCGGGCGGCGTGTCGTAGGAGCGCCGCCAGACGAGCACTTGCGCGTCGCCGAATTTTGCCGCGGTTTCCGCCTTGTTCATGCCTTGCAGGGCGCCGTAATGGCGTTCGTTCAAGCGCCACGAGTGTTCGACCGGCAGCCAGAGTTGGTCGAGTTCTTCCAGCACGACGTTGAGCGTCTTGTTGGCGCGCTTCAACACCGAGGTGTAGGCGAGATCGAAGGCGTAGTCCTCGCGTTTGAGCAATTGTCCGGCGGCGCGCGCTTCGGCGACGCCCTGAGCGGTGAGGTCTACGTCCGTCCAGCCGGTGAAGCGGTTTTCCTTGTTCCAAGTGGATTCACCGTGGCGAAGCAGCACAATCTTGTACATGAACGAATTCCGATGGCGATGAGCAAGTCGAGACCCCGGCGCGGGGAAGCGCGAGGCACAAGCAAAGTATTTTATACTAACGGCCTTGACCCGCTCCCCCACGCATTGCATTCGTGAACACACTGGACAGCGCCCTTCTTTTCGACAGCCACCGCGAGCAGATCGTCATCGTCGCGCACGCCCTCAAGGCGATTGCGCATCCGTTGCGTCTGGGCATCCTGTGTCGGCTCGGCGACGGCGAACTGTGCGTGCAGGACATCGTGGACGCGGTGGGCACTTCGCAGAGCAACATCTCGCAGCACCTTGCCATCCTGCGCAAGAAGCGCGTGCTGTCGACGCGCAAGGACGCCAACCGCATCTATTATCGGGTCAGCGACCCGCACACCCTGCAACTGATCAGCATGATGCGTGACGTATTCTGTGGCGACGCGGCGAAAAGGCAAATTCGCTGACCGAACGGGACGGCGCTCGCGTCCGCCCCGCCCCTCCCCCAACTTTTCCGAGGTAATTCTTACGTGGAGTCCCTGCAACATTTCCTGCAACAAAATCTGATTTGGGTCGCGCTGGCGGTGTTTTCCGGCGGCTGGCTGTTGTTCGAGACCGTTCGTCAGGCGCGCGACAAAAGTTTGCTGTCGCCGCTCGAAGCCACCCTGCTCATCAACCGCGAGGACGCGGAGGTGGTGGACGTGCGCGCTCTCGGCGATTTCGAGAAGGGGCATCTGCCCAACTCGCGCAGCCTGCCGCTCGTCGATTTCGACCGTCGCATCGGCGAACTCGACAAGTTCCGCGACAAGCCGCTCATTTTCTACTGCGACAACGGCTCCAGCGCCGCCAAGGCCATCGCCGCGGTGAAGAAAGCCGGCTTCGAGAAACTCTACAGCCTGCGCGGCGGTCTTTACGAGTGGGAAAAGGCCGGCCAGCCGGTCACCCGCGCCAAGCCGAAGTCCAAGAAGTAAGCGCAGTGGACGACAAGCTCTCCGTCTCCGCCGCGCCGCACGCCAAGGTCAGGATGTACACTTCCGCCACCTGTCCGTTCTGCATCCGCGCCGAAAAGCTGCTGCACGCGCGCGGCGTGACGGAAATCGACAAGATTCGCGTCGATCTCGACCCCGCTCGTCGCGACGAGATGATGCGCATCACCGGACGCCGCAAGGTTCCCCAGATCTTCATCGGCGATTACCATGTCGGCGGCTGCGAGGAACTTCAGGCGCTCGACCGCGAGGGCGGTCTCGCTTCCCTGCTGCGCGGACAAAGCGGTTGAATCCGTCCGCATCGCGTTTTTTCACTTTTTCTGCAAATCCATCCACAGGTAAACCCAAATGGCCGAAAACACTCAACAACCCGCCGGCGCCGCTGGCGCCGAAAACACTCCCGTCTTTGCCATCGAAAAGATCTACGTCAAGGATCTGTCGATCGAAGTGCCGAACGCGCCGCAAATCTTCCTTGCCCGCGAAGCGCCGCAAGTCAACGTGCAGCTTCGCACCGAAGCCAAGCCCATCGATCAGAGCAACCACGAAGTCAAGCTCACCATCACCGTCAAAGCGGCGCTGCCCGGCGACCGCACGCTGTTTCTGGTCGAACTGACCCACGCCGGCATCTTCCGCATCCAGAACGTGCCGGAAAGCGAACTCGAACTGGTGCTCGGCATCGGCTGCCCGAACATCCTGTTCCCCTATGCGCGCGAAGTCGTCTCCGACGCCGTCACCCGCGCCGGCTTCCAGCCGGTGCTGCTCGCACCGGTCAACTTCGAGGCGATCTACCAGCAATCGCGCCAACAGGCGCAAGCCGGCGGCGCGGCCAACGCCCCGGTGCAATGAAACCGCACGGAGAACACGCCATGAGCCGCAAAGCGATCCTCGCCGCCGCCGCGCTGTCGATGCTGGCGAGCGGCGGCGCGCTGGCCATCGACTACGCGTCGGTGGGTCGGGACGCCATCCTCTACGACGCCTCCGCGCCGACGGCGCGCAAGCTCGCCATCGTGCGCGCCGGCACGCCGCTGGAGTTGGTCATCTCGACGCCCGACTCGCTGTGGTACAAGGTGCGCGACCCGTCCGGCGGCGCGCTGTCGTGGATTCAGGCCACTGACCTCTCGAAGCAGCGCACCGTGCTGGTCACGGCGGAACGCGCCGCCGTGCGCCGCGACCCGCTCGTCTCGGCGCCAATCGTGTTCGAGGCGGCGCGCGATCTGGTGCTCGAACTCGTCTCGGTCGAACCCGGCGGTTGGGTCAAGGTGCGTCACGCCGACGGCGCCAGCGGCTTCCTGCGCTTCAACGAAGTGTGGGGGCTTTGAGCGGCATGCGCATCGCCGTTCTTGGCGCCGGCGCATGGGGCACCGCGCTGGCGCAGGCGTTTTCCGCCGCGCACGAGGTTCGCCTGTGGGGACGCGAGGCCGACAACGTCGAAGCGATGCGCCTCAGCCGCGAAAACCGCCTCTTTCTGCCCGGCGTCGCCCTGCGCCCCGAACTCGCTTTCGAGTCCGACTTCGCCCGCGCCGCCGCCGACGCAGATCTGCACATCGTCGCCACGCCGCTGGCCGGCCTGCGCGACACCGTGCGCGCCCTGCGCAAGCTGAATCCCGACGGCGCGCGCACGCCGCTCGTCTGGGTGTGCAAGGGTCTGGAAGCGGGCAGCGGCAAGTTGCCGCATGAAATCGTCGCCGAAGAACTCGGCATTGAGGCGCCCTGCGGCGTGCTCACCGGCCCCACCTTCGCCGCCGAAGTGGCGCGCGGCCTGCCCGCCGCCATCGCGCTCGCCTCTCACGATCCCGCCTTCGCGCGCGACTGGGTGCACGCGCTGCATCAGCCGCGCCTGCGCATCTACGCCAACGACGACGTGACCGGCTGCGAAATCGGCGGCGCCGCCAAGAACGTCATCGCCATCGCCGCCGGCGTCGCCGACGGCATGGGTTTCGGACTCAACGCCCGCGCCGCCCTCATCACGCGCGGACTCGCCGAAATCGCCCGCCTCGGCGAAGCCCTCGGCGGTCGCCGCGACACCCTGATGGGGCTGGCCGGCATGGGCGACCTCATCCTCACCTGCACCGGCGACCTGTCCCGCAACCGTCAGGTCGGTCTGGCGCTCGCCGCCGGCAAGAAGCTCCCCGACATCCTCGCCGAACTCGGCCACGTCGCCGAAGGCGTCCCCACCGCGCGCGAAGTCGTGCAACTGGCCGCTCGCCTCGGCGTCGACATGCCGATCAGCGCCGCCATCGACGCCCTGCTCCACAGCGACCTCGACGCCCGCGACGCAGTGGAAAAACTGCTGGCGCGCGACCCGAAGCGGGAGTGGTGAAGCGCGACGTTCAATCCTCGTAGCGCCGCAATTTTTCCACGTCGGGAATGTGAATCTCGCGCCCGTGGATGGTGAAAAGCCCCTGCGCCGCCAGTTCGTGCAGGATGCGCGAGAAGTGTTCCTGCGTCATGTTCAGGCGCGAGGCGAGAACGTTTTTGCCGATCATGAGCTTTACCGTGCACGCGCCGGTCGGCTCAAACTCCTCGTCTTCGCCGGAGATTTCGCGCAGCAGGTAGCCGATGATGCGCTGCTTGCCGGAGTGCAGCGAATAATCCTCCAC
The DNA here is from genome assembly GCA_031272995.1 of Azoarcus sp. Lineage (GTDB taxonomy): Bacteria > Pseudomonadota > Gammaproteobacteria > Burkholderiales > Rhodocyclaceae > WRNU01. Next base: position 2,051 of record JAISSY010000069.1, on the reverse strand, counting down.
GTCGTGCACCAACTGGCGCAGGCGCATCGCCAGACCGGCAAGCATCCGGCGCCCCAATCCGGGGTCGCGCTCCAGTTCGGCGAACACCACCGACTTGTGGAAAAACAGCACGTGGCAATCTTCCAACGCCTGCGAGAACACGATGTAGGGCTTTTCGAGGAACATCAACGCCTCGCCGAAAGTCTGGCCGGGGAGGATGAGTTCCAGCACTTTTTCGACGCCGTCGGTCGACACGACGCCGAGCTTGATTCGCCCTTCCAGCAACAAGTGGAAGCCGTTGCATTCGTCGCCACGGTTGAACAGGACTTCGCCTTTTTTCGCCCAAAACTCGCGCATCCCTTTCGACAGGTGCGCGATATCCGCAGACGAAAGCCCCCTGAACAGCGGCAGATTGGCAAGGTCGATCATGGAAACCACCTCAGTCGTTCGTGCAAACGCACCACTTCGCCCACCACGATGAGCGCGGGCGGCTCGATTCCCGCCGTGCGCAGACGCGCCGGGAATTCGGCCAGCGTGGTGAAAAGCGTCGTCTGGCCGTCCAGCGTGCCCTGCCGCACGACCGCCACCGGCGTGGCGCCCGCGCGCCCGTGCGCCAACAACTGGCGACCGATTTCGTCGGCGGCGCCGACGCCCATGTAGAAAACCACCGTCTGCCGCGGACGCGCCAGCGCCGGCCAGTCGAGATCGAGTCCGCCACGCCGGAGATGCCCGGTGACGAAGGTCAACATGCGCGCGTGGTCGCGGTGGGTGAGCGGGAACCCGGCATAGGCGGCGCAGCCCGACGCGGCGGTGACGCCGGGCACCACCTCGAACGCTACCCCTGCCGTCGCCAACGCTTCCAGTTCCTCGCCGCCGCGCCCGAAGATGAAGGGGTCGCCGCCTTTCAGGCGCACCACGGCAAGGTTTTCGCGCGCCAATTTCAGCAGCAGCGCGTTGATTTCTTCTTGCGGCAGGGTATGCCGCGAGGCTTGCTTGCCAGCGTAAATCAGCCGCGCATCGGGGCGCGCCAGCGCCAACACGCCCTCGCCCACCAGATGGTCGTGCACGATGGCGTCCGCCGCCGCAATCAGTCGCGCCGCCTTGAGCGTGAGCAATTCCGGATCGCCCGGCCCGGCGCCGACCAGCCAGACCTTGCCGGGCGTCAGCGGCGTCTCATGACAATTTTCTTTCATTAAAACATTCAGTTATAGACAAGAGTAACAATTTGGTGACTTTAGCACACATCAAAGAATGCGGATTTCCTTCGTAGCACGATGCAACTTCGCAATTCGCCCAAAAATACAAAACCAAGGACGCTCCCCCATGCCCCAACTCGTGCGCAGCGAAGAACCCTGCCCCTACGCCGGCTTTACCCCGCGCGACGCAGGCAAAAACGATATTTTTCCTCTCTGGCGGCTCGGCTTTCGCCCCTTCTTCCTCTTTGGCGCTCTGTTCAGCGTCGCGGCGCTGGCGATGTGGAGCCTGTGGTACATGGGCGCGACGCCCGCCGCAGAAATCTGGGAGCCGCTCGGCGGCTGGCTGTCATGGCACCGCCACGAAATGCCGTTCGGCTTCGCGGTCGCCATTGTCGCCGGTTTTCTGCTCACCGCCATCCAGAACTGGACTTCGCGCCCTAGCCTCTCCGGCAAGCCGCTGCTCGGCCTGTTCGCCCTCTGGGCGCTGGCGCGGCTGGCGTGGCTCGTCGGCGCGCCGTGGCAGGTCGCGGCGATGCCCGAAATGGCCTTTCTGCTCCTGCTCGCCTTCGCCACCGGTCGCCTGCTGTGGCGGGCACGGCAAAGCCACAACTATTCGGCCCCCTTCACCATCGTGCTGATGGCCGCCGCCGACACGCTCTCCATCGCCGGACTGGCCACCGCCAACGACGACTGGCAGCGCAACGGCGCGCTCGCCGTGGTGTGGTTGATCGTGGCCTTGATGACGATGATCGGCGGCCGCGTCATCCCCTTCTTCACCCAACGCGGACTCGGTCGCGCCGCGCCGCGTCCCGCGCCGCTGTGGCTGGACGCGACCCTGATGGCCGCCGCGCTCGTCCTCGCCCTGCTCTCCGCCTT
>JAISSY010000062.1 GCA_031272995.1 Azoarcus sp. | reverse complement strand
GGCGGCGCTGAAATCGGCTTGCTCGCGCAGGCGGGCGACCAACTCGAACGGCTCGCCTTCGTTCATCTTGATGTTGAGTTCGGGCGTGCACACGGCGTTGGGCAGCGCCTTGAGGACGGCGTTGGCGTCCGGCGATTTGGAGACGATTTCCAGCAGACGCGCGCCGGCGTAGAGGCCGTCGTCGAAGCCGTACCAACGCTCCTTGAAGAACATGTGGCCGCTCATTTCGCCGGCGAGCGGAGCGCCGGTTTGCTTGAGCTTGGCCTTGACCAAGGCGTGGCCGGTGTTCCACATCGTCGGTTTGCCGCCGTGGGCGCGCACCCACGGGGCGAGATTGCGCGTGCATTTGACGTCGTAGATGATTTCGCCGCCCGGCACGCGCGCGAGCACGTCGGCGGCGAACAGCATCAACTGGCGGTCGGGGAAGATGATTTCGCCGTCCCTGGTGACGACGCCCAGGCGGTCGCCGTCGCCGTCGAAGGCGAGCGCGAGTTCGGCGTCGCCGCTTCGCAGGGCGCGGATGGCGTCTTGCAGGTTTTCCGGCTTGCTTGGGTCGGGGTGATGGTTGGGGAAGTGGCCGTCGACTTCGCAGAACAGTTCGGTGACCTCGCAGCCGAGAGCGCGGAACAACCTGGGCGCGACCGCGCCGCCGACGCCGTTGCCGCAGTCGATGACGATTTTCATCGGGCGAGCGAGCTTGACGTCGCCGACGATGCGGGCGAGGTAGTCGTCGAGCACGTCGGCGGTGCGCAGCGCGCCTGCGCCGTGCGCGAGGTTGCCGCTGACGATGCGCTCGCGCAGGGCGAGGATTTTTTCGCCGTAGAGCGTCTCGCCGCCCAACACCATTTTCAGGCCGTTGTAGTCGGGCGGATTGTGACTGCCGGTGACGGAGACGCAGGAATTCGCGCCCAACTGGTGCGCGGCGAAGTAAGTGACCGGCGTCGGCACGCAGCCGATGTCGATGACGTCGATGCCGGCGGCGCGGATGCCGTCGGCCAGCGCGCCCGCGAGTTCGGGGCCGGAGAGCCGCCCGTCGCGCCCGACGACGATGGCGCGCTGCGCGCGCGCCGCCGCTTCGCTGCCGATGGCCTGTCCAATGGCGCGCACGGCGTCGGCGGTGAGGGTTTTGCCGACGATGCCGCGAATGTCGTAAGCCTTGAAAATCTCGGCGGCGGGAACGGTGGGGGTCGTCATGCGCGCCGCGTCCTCAAATCTTGGTCAGCCAGTGCTTGTATTGCGGGGCGCGACCGTTGACCACGTCGAAGAATTTGGCTTGCAGCTTGGCGGTAATCGGGCCGCGCCGCCCGCCGCCGATGGTGCGGTTGTCCAGTTCGCGTATCGGGGTGATTTCGGCGGCGGTGCCGGTGAAGAAGGCTTCGTCGGCGAGATAGATGTCGTCGCGCGTCAGGCGGTGCGAATGCACTTCGAGACCGAGGTCGTGAGCGATTTGAATCACCGAATCGCGCGTGATGCCGGTGAGCGCCGAGGCGATTTCCGGCTCGACCAGCACGCCGTCCTTGACGATGAACAGGTTCTCGCCCGAACCCTCGGCGACGAAGCCTTGCGTATCGAGCAGCAGCGCCTCGTCGTAGCCGTCGTGCGTGGCTTCGAGATTGGCGAGAATCGAATTGGTGTACGCCCCGGCCAGCTTGGCGCGCGGCATGGTGACGTTGACGTGGTGGCGCGCGAAGGAGGAAGTCTTGACGCGGATGCCGTGTTCGATGGCTTCCTCGCCCAGATACGCGCCCCACGGCCACGCGGCGATGGCGACATGGACGGACGCGCCCACGGTGGAGACGCCCATCTTCTCGGAGCCGTAGAAAACGATGGGGCGGATGTAGCACTCGTCAAGCTTGTTGGCGCGCACCACTTCCTTTTGCGCGTCCATCAACTGCTCGTGCGACCAGGGCACGTCCATCATGTAGATGCGGCAGGAATTGAGCAGGCGTTGGGTGTGCTCGACCAGACGGAAAATCGCGGTGCCGTTGGCGGTGTTGTAGGCGCGCACGCCCTCGAAGACGGCGAGGCCGTAGTGAAGGGAATGAGTGAGCACGTGCGTGGTCGCCTCGCGCCACGGGACGAGCTTGCCGTCTTTCCAGATGAAGCCGTCGCGGTCTGCCATTGAGGACATGTCTGAATCTCCAGATGGTCGGGTAAGTGGGGAAAAACCAAAGCGGCTCGTTTGGCGAGCCGGATAACCGGGAATTCTAGCGCCAAAGACAAAGGCCGTGGCTGCCCGCCGTGCGCGGGCGCTAGAATGCAGGCTTTCGAGCCATTCAAAATCTATTCGCATCCCCATGATTGAACGTTGGAAACCCAATGTCACCGTCGCCGCCGTCATCGAGCGCGACGGTCGTTTTCTGCTCGTCGAGGAAGAAACCTCGGACGGCATCCGCTTCAACCAGCCCGCCGGCCACCTCGAAGCGGGCGAATCGCTGCTCACGGCGGTGGCGCGCGAGGCGGTGGAAGAAACCGCGCATCCGTTCGCGCCCGAAGCCCTGGTCGGCATCTACCAATGGCCGCGCCCGCAGGGCGACCTCGCCTATCTGCGCTTCGCTTTCGCCGGCAAGGTGGGCGAAGCCGAGCCGGGTCGCAAGCTGGATGTCGGCATCCTGCGCGCGGTGTGGATGTCGCTCGACGAACTCAAGGCCACGCGCGCGCGCCATCGCAGCCCGCTCATCCTGCGCTGCGTCGAGGATTACCTCGCCGGGCGGCGCTACCCGCTGGATTTGCTGCGTTACTACGACTGAAAGGAGCCGCGACATGACCGACATCCGCGACGGCGAAGGCATGAAGGTGGTCGTCGGCATCTCCGGCGGCGTCGATTCCGCCGTCGCCGCGCTGCTCCTGAAACGGCGCGGCTACGAGGTGTGCGGCCTGTTCATGAAGAACTGGGAGGACGACGACGACGGCGACTACTGCTCGACCCGGCAGGATTTGATAGACGCCGCCGCTGCCTGCGACGTCATCGGCATCGACCTCGAAGTGGTGAATTTCAGCCGCGAATACAAGGAGCGCGTTTTCGCCGACTTCCTGCGCGAATACGAAGCCGGTCGCACCCCGAATCCCGACGTGCTGTGCAACTCCGAAATCAAATTCCGCTGCTTCCTCGACCACGCCCTGAGCCTCGGCGCCGAGCGCATCGCCACCGGCCACTACGCGCAGGTGCGGGCATGGGAAGCGGACGGCGGGCGCGAATTCCAGCTTCTCAAGGGCGAGGACGGCGGCAAGGACCAGAGCTATTTCCTCTACCGCCTGACGCAGGCGCAACTGGCGAAGGCGATTTTCCCCGTCGGCGAACTCTACAAGCGCGACGTGCGCCGCCTCGCCGCCGAAGCCGGCCTGCCGGTGGCGGAAAAGAAGGATTCCACCGGCATCTGCTTCATCGGCGAGCGCCCGTTCCGCGAATTCCTGCAACGCTACCTGCCCGCCAAACCGGGCGAAATCCGCGCCCTCGACGACAATCGCGTTCTCGGCGAGCATCAGGGCTTGATGTACCACACCATCGGCCAGCGCAAGGGCTTGGGCATCGGCGGCATCCGCGACTTGCAGGACGACGCTGGCGAACACGACGCGTGGTACGTCGCCGGCAAGGACATCGCCGCCAACGTGCTCTACGTCGTGCCGGGCCGCGACCATCCCGCGTTGTCGAAAGACCGCCTCACCGCCCTCGACCTCAACTGGATAGCCGCCCGCCCGCCGCGCACCCACTGGGTCTACAACGCCAAACCGCGCTACCGCGCCCCCGACATGCCCTGCGAAATCGACGCACTCGCCCCCGACCGCGCCGAAATCGTTTTCGCCCAACCGCAATGGGCGCTCGCGCCGGGGCAAAGCGTGGTGGTGTACGAGTCGCGGGTTTGTCTGGGGGGCGGGGTGATTGCGTGAGAGCGGGCACCGTCGGCGAGCGGTTGTGGTCGTTTTAGCTATAATGACCGTTATAGCTAGGAGAAACCCATGAAGACGATGACGGCGCTGGAAGCGAAGACCCGGTTTGGCGAATTCCTCGACACCATGCGGCGCGAGCCGGTGGTCATCACCAAGAACAAACGCCCCGTGGGCATCATGCTGTCGATGGAAGACGCGGCGCAGACGCTGATTCCCGACGTGTTTTTCGACAAGGAAGAAGGCTACGACGAGTGGTTC
>JAISSY010000060.1 GCA_031272995.1 Azoarcus sp. | reverse complement strand
TGCGCACGCCCATTTCCTTGCGCACCGGGGCGATGTTCTTCATCGCGGAGTGGAAGTTGGGCGCGAACATGAAGCCGAGTCCGGTGTTGGCGATGCAGTCGGCCACCTGTTCGGCGTTTAGTTTGAGGCTGGCGCCGAGGGTTTCGATGGCGTCGGCGGCGCCGGATTTGGAGGAGACGCCGCGATTGCCGTGTTTGGCGACACGGGCGCCTGCGGCGGCGATGACGAAGGCGCTGGTGGTGGAGATGTTGAAGGTGTGCGAGCCGTCGCCGCCGGTGCCGACGATGTCGATGAAGTTGTCGTTGGGCGGCGGCACCTCGACCTTGATCGCCATCTCGCGCAACACGGTGGCGGCGGCGGTGATTTCGCCAATGGTTTCCTTCTTCACCCTCAGGCCGGTGAGAATGGCGGCGGACATGACGGGCGAGAGCTGGCCGGCCATGATCTGCCGCATGAGGTCGAGCATCTCGTCGTAGAAAATTTCGCGGTGTTCGATGGTGCGTTGCAGGGCTTCCTGGGCGGTGATGCTCATGTCTGTTCTACTTTGAAAATGGTTCAGGCTTGCTTGAGGTAGTTGGCGAGCATGGCGTGACCGTGCTCGGTCATGATGGATTCGGGGTGGAACTGCACGCCCTCGACGGCGAGTTCGCGGTGTCGCACGCCCATGATTTCGCCGTCCTACGTCCACGCGGTGACTTCGAGGCAGGCGGGCAGGCTCGCGCGTTCGATGGCGAGCGAGTGGTAGCGCGTGCACACCACCGGGTCGGGCACGCCGCGGAACACGCCGATGCCGTCGTGGCGCACCGGCGAGGTTTTGCCGTGCATCAGCTTTTGCGCGTGCACGATGCGTCCGCCGAACGCCGCGCCGATGCTCTGATGGCCAAGGCAGACGCCAAGAATGGGAATCTTCCCCGCGAAGGCGCGGATGGCGGGCACAGAGACGCCCGCTTGCTCCGGCGCGCACGGGCCGGGAGAAATCACCAGATGCGCCGGCGCGAGCGCGGCGATTTCCTCGACCGTGATGGCGTCGTTGCGAAAGACCTTCACCTCCGCGCCCAACTCGCCGAAATACTGCACGAGGTTGTAGGTGAAGCTGTCGTAGTTGTCGATCATCAGCAGCATGGTGTTAAACCTCTTTCGACACGGAGAGCACGGAGACACGGAGATCACGGAGAAAAGCAATAGAATCAATATCCGTTGACCACACGGCGTATGCCCTCCTTCAGAACCTTGTGATTGAAATTGACGAGCAGGCCGAAACGCTTTCCGGCCAGACGCAGGTAGGTCAGCAGTTGGGCCTCGTGTATCGGAAGCAAGGATTCGATTGCCTTGACTTCGACGACGAGAATGTCGTCGACCAGAAGATCGAGACGAAAACCATCGCCGAGCGACATGCCCTTGTATTCCAGCGGCACCTTTTTCTGGCGGGAAACGGTGTGCCCGCACAGGGCCAATTCCCGTTCCAGCGCCAACTCGTAGGCCGATTCCAGAAGTCCCGGGCCAAGCAGCCGATGGACCTCGATGGCCGCGCCGATCACTTCGCCGGTCAATTCCTTTCCATCCATCTCCGTGTTCTCCGTGTCTCCGTGGTCTCCGTGTTGAAAGCGGTTCATGGTTTTAATCGATCCTCGTATCCAACCCGCTTTCGGCCATTTCCGCCGCGCGCAGCATGGCGCGGGCCTTGTTTTGCGTTTCCATCCATTCGGCGTCGGGGTCGGAATCGGCCACCAGACCGGCGCCGGCCTGTACGTGGATTTGGCCGTCCTTGACGATGGCGGTGCGGATGGCGATGGCCAAATCCATGTCGCCGTGGAAGCCGACGTAACCGACCGCGCCGGCGTAGAGGCCGCGCTTGACCGGCTCCAGTTCGTCGATGATTTCCATCGCCCGCACCTTGGGCGCGCCGGAAACGGTGCCGGCGGGGAAGGCGGCGCGCAGCACGTCGAAAGCGTCCAGACCGTCGGCGAGACGGCCTTCGACGTTGGAGACGAGGTGCATGACGTGGGAGTAACGCTCGACGATGAAGCGTTCGGTCACTTTCACCGAGCCGACGGCGGAGACGCGCCCTGCGTCGTTGCGACCGAGGTCGAGCAGTTGCAGGTGCTCGGCGCGCTCCTTCTCGTCGGCGACGAGTTCGGCCTCCAGCGCCTTGTCCTCCGCCGCGGTCGCGCCGCGCTTGCGGGTGCCGGCGATGGGGCGCACGGTGACGTCGCCGTCCTGAAGCTGGACGAGGATTTCGGGCGAAGCGCCGACGACGTGGAAATCATCGAAGTTGAAGTTGAACAGATAGGGCGAGGGATTGAGCGAGCGGATGGCGCGGTAGAGCGCCACCGGGTCGGCGGCGAAAGGCTTGGACATGCGCTGCGAAAGCACCACTTGCATGACGTCGCCATCGACGATGTATTGTTTGACGCGGCGCACGGCGTCCTTGAACTCCGCTTCGCCGAAGCTCGACACCGGCGCGGCGCTGGCGGCGCGGGTGTCGGCGGGAATGCGCACCGGCTCGCGCAGGCGGGCGAGCAGTTCGGCCAACCGACGTTGGGCGCGGCGGAAAGCGCCGGGCACGTTGGGGTCGGCGTAGACGACCAGCGTCAGCTTGCCGGAGAGGTTGTCGACGATGGCGATTTCTTCCGAGAGCAGCAGCAGGATGTCCGGCGTGGCGAGGGTGTCGGGCTTCTTGCAAGCGCCGAGGCGCGGCTCGATGTAGCGCACCGCGTCGTAGCCGAAACAGCCCACCAGCCCGCCCGCGAAGCGCGGCAGATTGGCGCGCGGCGGCACCTTGATGCGCTGGCGGAATTCGGCGACGAAGGCGAGCGGGTCGCCGCCGTCGCGGCGCTCGATGAGCCGATTGCCGGTGAGCAGCAGGGCGGAGTCGCCATGCACTTCGATGCGCGTCGGCGACGGCAGGCCGATGAACGAATAGCGACCGAAGCGTTCGCCGCCCTGCACCGATTCGAGCAGGTAGGTGTACGGTTCGTTGGCGAGCTTGAGGTAAATCGACAGCGGCGTGTCGAGGTCGGCGAAAGTCTCCAGCGTCACCGGAATGCGGTTGTAGCCTTCGCCCGCGAGGGCGTTGAACTGTTCTTCGAGCATGGGAACTCCACAA
>JAISSY010000075.1 GCA_031272995.1 Azoarcus sp. | reverse complement strand
TTGAGCGAGGCGAACGGGTCCTGAAACACCATCTGCACCGCCTGACGCATCGCCCGCACGGCGGCGCGGTCGGCGGCGACGAGCGGCTGGCCGTCGAAGCGCACCGTGCCGGAAGTCATCGGCGTCAGTTGCAGGATGGCGCGTCCCACCGTGGTCTTGCCGCAGCCGGATTCGCCCACCAGCGCCAGCGTCCGCCCCGGCGTGAGCGCGAGGCTGACGCCGTCGACCGCCCGCACCCAACCTTTGGTGCGGCGCAGGAAGCCTTTCTTCACCGGGAAATGCACGGCGAGTTCGCGCACTTCCAGAAGCGGCGCGACGCTGGCGGCATCCGCCGACGACGCTTCGCCCGCCGCGAGGCGTCGGCGCAGGGTGATTTCGCCGCCGCCTTCGTAGAGATGGCAGCGCACCTGCCGCGCCTGCACCGCATGCCAACCGGGCGCTTCTTCGTGGCAGCGCGGCAAGACGCGCGGGCAGCGCGCCGCGAATCGGCAGCCGGTGAATTGGCGGTTGAGGGTCGGCACGCCTCCCGGCAGAGCGTCGAGCAGCCGACCGCGCGCGGCGCCGTCGGGCAGCGCCGCGAACAGGCGTTGCGCGTAGGGGTGGAGCGGCGCGGCGAAGAATTCCTCGCGAGCGCCGCTTTCGATTAGCTCGCCGGCGTAGAGCAGGCCGACGCGGTGCGCCATGCGCGCCACCACGCCGAGGTCGTGGGTGATGAGCAGCATCGCCATGCCGCGCTCGGCTTGCAGGCGGGCGAGCAGGTCGAGCACTTGCGCCTGAATGGTGACGTCGAGCGCGGTGGTGGGTTCGTCGGCGATGAGCAAATCCGGCTCGCCGGCCAGCGCCATGGCAATCATGGCGCGCTGCTTCATGCCGCCGGAGAACTGGAACGGGTAATCGTCGAGACGCGCGGCGGCGGCGGGAATGCCCACCGCCTCCATGAGCCGCGTCGCCTCGGCGCGCGCCGCCTCGCCCTTCAGGCCGCGATGCAGCGCCAGCGCCTCGCCGATTTGCGCCCCGATGGTCATCACCGGGTTGAGGCTGGTGGCCGGCTCCTGAAAAATCATGCCGATGCGACCGCCGCGCACGGCGCGCATGCGCGCTTCGGGCAGCGCCAGCAAATCGTCGCCGCCCAAGCGCACGCGCCCGGCGGCGACGCCCGCCGCTTCCGGCAACAGGCGGGCGATGGCGAGCGCGGTCATCGACTTGCCGCAACCGGATTCGCCCAACAGCGCATAAGTCTCGCCCGGCGCAATGGCGAGTTCGACGCCGTCGACGGCGCGCGCTCCGGCGACGCCGCGTATGGCGACGGTCAAATCCTCGACTTCGAGCAGCGCCGGCGGACGCGCCAAATCGGTCATGACCGGGCGCCTTTACGAAGCCGGGGCGGCGAGGCCGGAATCAATGGTGATGATGGTCGTCGTCGCCATGCACGTGACCGTGGGCGAGTTCTTCCTCGGTCGCCGGGCGCACGTCGGACACCTTGATGTCGAACACCAGCACTTCGCCGGCGAGCGGGTGGTTGCCGTCGACCACCACCTTGCCGTCGGCGATTTCGGTGATGTGATAGACCTCCTCGCCAGCGTCGCTGACGCGCTCGAAGGCCATGCCGACCTCGGCGTTGTCGGGGAACAGGCTGGCGTCCTCGATTTCCACCAGGGACTCGTCGCGCTCGCCGAACGCGTCCTCGGGTTGCAGCTTGATTTTGAGTTTGTCGCCGACCTTCTTGCCGTGCAAGGCTTCTTCGAGCTTGGGGAAGATGCCGTCGTAGCCGCCGTGCAGATAAACCATCGGCTCGCTGCCGTCGTCGATAAGACTGCCATCGGCGCCTTTCACGAGGTACTGGAGGGTTACGACGCTGTTCTTGACGATTTCTTTCGACATGATTGGAAATCCTTTCAGGAGGTGCGAACGAACATAACCCAGCCACGGCGCCGACTCAAGCGCGGCATATCAAATTCGCTTTTTATTTTTTACCCGCCCCCGTTGCGGCGCGACCGAGCCGGTCGGCGACGGCGCGCCACGCCGCATCGGTCGGCACGTCCTCGACCGCGATGAGTTCGACGCCGAGCGCGTCGAGCGCGCGCAGATTGGCGTACAACTCGCGCGCGTAGCCGGCGGCATCGCCGGGCGCGACGCGCCAATGGCACGAAGCGGGTATATCTCCCGGCGCGGCGGCGCGAGCGAGCACGGCGATTTTTTTGCCAGCGCGCGCCAGACGTTCGACCTCCTCCCGAAACGCGGCGGCATCCACCAGCCGCAGGGGCGTGCGCGGCGCGTAGTGGGCGGCGAGCGTGCCGGAAGCGCGTGGCGCGGGGGTGGCGTTTCGCCCTGCTCCGTCGCCGCGCTGGCGGGGCGTCACCCCGGCGACGCGGGCGATGTCCGCCGCCGAAATCGCGCCCGGACGCAGGATTTCCGGCTCGGCGCGCGAGAAATCGACGATGGTCGATTCGATGCCCACCGCGCACGGCCCGCCGTCGAGCACCAGCGCCACCTTGTCGCCCAACTCCTCGCGCACGTGCGCGGCGGTGGTCGGACTGACGCGCCCGAAACGGTTGGCCGACGGCGCGGCGATGCCGGCGGGCGCGGGCGCTTTCGCGGCGGCGAAGGCGGCGAGCAGGCGCAGCGCCAACGGATGGTCGGGCACGCGCAAACCCACGGTGACCTGCCCGCCGGTGACGGCCTCCGGCACCCACGGCTGCTTTTTCAGAATCAGCGTCAGCGGCCCCGGCCAGAACGCCTCCGCCAGCGCCCTCGCGGCGGGCGGCACGGAGGCGGCCCACTGGTCGAGGTGGCTGGCGGCGGCCAGATGCACGATGAGCGGATGATTGGCAGGGCGCCCCTTGGCGGCGTATATCCTGCCCACCGCCTGCGGGTCGGCGGCGTCCGCGCCCAGGCCATAGACGGTTTCGGTCGGCAGCGCCACCAGTTCGCCCGCGCGCAGATGCGCGACGGCGGCGGCGATGAGCGCATCGGCGGCGGACGGCGACGCGGCGGCGCTCACAGTGTTTTCAACTTGTCCTGCAAGGCTCTGTCCTTGGCCAGCACCTTTTCGGCCATCGCGGTCTTGTGCGCCTTCAGCTTCTTCGCCAGCGTCGGGTCGGAGAGCGCGAGGATTTGCGCCGCGAGGATGGCGGCGTTCTGCGCCCCGTCGATGGCGACGGTGGCGACCGGAATGCCCGGCGGCATCTGCACGATGGAGAGCAGGCTGTCGAGTCCGTCGAGAGTGGAGGATTTGATGGGCAGCCCGATGACCGGCAGCGTCGTGTAGGCGGCGATGACGCCGCCGAGGTGCGCGGCCTTGCCCGCCGCCGCGATGATGACGCGGATGCCGTTGCCTTCGGCGTCGCGGGCGAAGGATTCCGCCTTCATCGGCGTGCGGTGGGCGGAAATCACCCGCGCTTCGTAGCCGATGCCGAATTCCTTCAACTGCTCCAAGGCGGCTGAGACCACCGGTAAATCGCTGTCCGAACCCATGACGACGGCGACCTGCGCCGGCTTCTGCTTCTTGCCGCTTTCGATGACTTCCCGTGGCGCCAGCCGCGCCGGGACGTTTTTCGTGCTCACGTTCGAATCTCCCTTTCCGCCGCTTCGATGGTGTTCGCCAGCAGCATGGTGATGGTCATCGGCCCGACGCCGCCGGGCACCGGAGTAATCAAGGCGGCGACTTCCTTGACCGCCGCGAAATCGACGTCGCCGCAGAGCTTGCCGCCTTCATCCGCCGGCAGGCGGTTGATGCCGACGTCGATGACCACCGCGCCGGGCTTGACCATGGCGGCGGTGACGAAACGCGGCTTGCCGACGGCGGCGACGAGAATGTCGGCGCGGCGGGTGTGGGCGGCGAGGTCTCTGGTTTTGGAGTTGCACACCGTCACCGTCGCGCCAGCGTTGATGAGCAAGAGCGCCATCGGCTTGCCGACGATGTTCGAGCGCCCGATGACCACCGCCTCCCTGCCGACGAGTTCGACGCCGTGTTTCTCCAGCATCTTCATGACGCCGTAGGGCGTGCAGGGAATGAAGCGCGGATTGCCCTGCGCCAGCGCGCCGACGTTCTCGGCGTGGAAGCCGTCGACGTCCTTGGCCGGGGCAATGGCTTCGAGCACCGCCTTCTCGTCGAACTGGCGCGGCAGCGGCAGTTGCACGAGGATGCCGTGGATGGCGGGGTCGGCGTTCAGCGCGGCGATTTTCGCCAGCACCGTCGCGGGGTCGACATCGGCGGGATAGACCAGCTTTTGCGAAAAGATGCCCGCCGCTTCGCAGGCGTTCACCTTGTTGCGCACGTAGACCTGCGAGGCCGGGTCTTCGCCGACCAGAATCACCGCCAGTCCGGGCCGCTGCCCATGCGCCGCCAACGCCGCCACGCGCGCCTTGAACCCGGCGCGCAATTCCTCCGCCAATGCCTTGCCGTCGATTGATTCCGCGCTCATCGAAGCTCCTTGAAAAGTGCGGAATTTTAGCACCAGCCCCTTGCGGGGCCGATGCAGTCAACGACACTAGAGCGATTTCAAGAACGCCAGCAACGCCTCGCGGTCGGCGGCGGGCATGGCGCGCACCGCCTGTTTCGCTTTCTCTCCTTCGCCGCCGTGCCAGAGAATCGCTTCCAGCAGGTTGCGGGCGCGACCGTCGTGGAGGAAGCCAACTTCGTCGCCCGCCACCGTCTCCGACAGGCCGATGCCCCACAGCGGCGGCGTGCGCCACTGGCGTCCGTTGGCCTTGAAGTCGGGGCGGTTGTCGGCCAAATCCTCGCCCATGTCGTGCAGGAGAAGGTCCGTGTAGGGATGAATCGTCCGCCCGGCGAGCGCGGGCAGCGCCGGGAACGGGCCGGTCCGGAGCGTGGGTTGGTGACAGGTGACGCAGCCGGCGGTCGCGAACAGCGCCTCGCCGCGACTAACTTTCGGGTCGTCCTGCCCGCGCGGCAACGGCACGCTGAGGACGTGGTGGTAGAGCGCCATGTCGTCGAGGTCGGCGGGGGTGATTTCGGGATGCTTCTCGCCGAGCTTCTTCCGCACCGCCGCGCAGGCGGTCTGCACGGGCGGGCAGTTGGGCTCGGGCGAAGCGTCGCTGGTCACGCCCATGTCGCCCGCCAGTGCTCCGGCGATTTGCTGACGCACCGTGGGCTGGTTCGCCTTCCAGCCGAAACGGCCCATCACGTGGCGTTTATCGCGCGACTCCCACACCCGGTTCGGCGCTCCGGCGACGCCGTCGCCTGCGGCTTTCTGCGCGGCGGCGATGGCGAGGATGTCGGCCTCGGGCACGGCTTCGAGCAGCCCTAGCCCGAAGGTGGGCGGCGCGATGCGCGGCGAGGTCAGCAGCTTGGGCGACAGCGGCCCGTAGCCGAGATGGCGAAAGCCGACGGTCGGCCAGCGCAGTTCCACGCTGGTGCCGTCGTCGAGCCGTTCGGCGCGGGTGTGCCAGGTGAGGAAGGCTTCGCCCTCGCCGGGTACGCCGGGAATGCCGAATTCGTTCAACTGGTCGCCGTAGCGCGGCTCCGGTTTGGGGCCGCCGTGCGGTCCCTCGCCGGGCACCGACAGGCGCACCAACATGCTGTGCATCGCCGCGTCCGGGTTGGCGGGGGCGGCGCCGCGCCCGTTTCCGGGGTGGCACGATAGACAGGAGGGCCGGTTGTAGGTGGGGCCAAGTCCGGCGGTCTGCGTTTCGAGCGAAGGCGCGATTACCCACGTAAGGCGCGTCAGGCTGCGCCCGTTGCGGATGCGGGTCCACGACGATTCAGGGAGCTTGCGCCACGGAATCTGCTGGTACGCGGCGCGACCGTCGACGGCGGCGACGAAATCGTCGCTGGCGCTCGGAAGCGCGGCGGTCTGGGCGAAGGCGGCGGGAGCGAGCAGGGTCGAGAGGAGAAACGGCGCGATTTTCATGGCGATGCCCTCCTTCTTCATGCAAGCAGTTGCCGGGCTTTGGCGATGCGCGCCGCCACGTCGGCTTTCCAGCGTTTTTCGACCGCGAGCCGTTCCTCGCCAGGTTTGGGTTCGGGCTTGCCCGGAGCGAGTTCGGCGAAGGCGAAAAGCGCGCGCAGTTTGTCGTCGCGCTGCGCCGCCTCGTCGACCGGCGTGGCCGAAAGCAGCGCGCGCGCTTCGCGCGTGTTGGCGCTGACGCCTTTCTTCTCGGCGCGGGCGAGCGCTTCCCACAGCGCCACGAGTTCGGCGTGGGGCTGAACGAGGGTCACGTCGAAAAGCGTCGCCACCAGCCCCTGCCGGGCGCGGCGCGTCACATCGTCGTAGGCGAGCGTGCCGCTGTCGAACGGGCGCGCGGACAGTTCCGGGTGCTCGGCGTAAATGTCGCGCCGCACCGGCAGCCGCCGCACGTCGTCGCCGAGCAGCATTTCCTGCGCCGGCTTCGAGAGTACGAATTCGACGAAGGCGCGCGCCATGTCCGGGTGCGGAGCCTGGGCGGTGATGGCGACGTGCGACGGATTGAACGCAGTTTTGGGCGGATAGACGAAGGCGAGTTCGCCCTTGGCGGGATTGGCGTTGCGGCGCGAGGGCGCGGTGAAGAAGTCGATGGTCAGGCGCGCGGCCTTGTTGCCCATCAGCACCGCGTCGGCTTCCGAAGTGCGGTCGCCGCGCCCGAATTCGGTGTTGGCGGCGATGCCGGCGAGCGTCGCCCACCCTTCCGTCCAGCCGTAGCCTTGCAGCACGGATTCGATGGCCACGGGCGCGAAGCCGACGCGCCCCGGAATGGGCAGTTCCACCTTGCCGCGATAGCCGGGGTCGGCCAAATCGCGCCAGTCGCGCGGCGCGGGCAGTCCCAGTTGCCGCACGGCTTCGGGGTTGTAGGCGATGCCGTACCCGGCGAGTTCGAAAGCGGCGTAGAACCCGTCGGGGTCGGAAATCGCCTCGCCGCCGACCTTGCCGGGCAGCGCAGCGTGGTCGATGAAGGTGAGCTTCGCCAGTTTGCCCGCTTCCTTCAAAGTCGCGAAATTGCGCGGCGCCGGCGTCCAGATGACGTCGACCTCCGCCGTGCCGCCCCGGCGCAGATAGGCGAGCGCATCGGCGGACTGTCGCCAAGCGATTTCGACCCGGCTGCCCGGATGAGCGGCCTCGAACCCTTTCACGAAGCGCGAGGTGAATTCTTCGGTGTAGCTGGTGAGCACCACGACGCGCTTCTGCCCGCCCGCCTTGGCGTTGGCGGCGAAGGCAGCACGTAGCGGGATGGCCGCGCCCGCCGCGCCGGCGGCGAGCAGCGCGGCGAGGCGACGGCGCTTGAGGTCGATGGATTCCATGATTCGCTCCTCAGAATTTCAGGCGGGTGGAGAGCAGGTAGTTGCGGCCTTCCTGCGGATAGCCGTAGCTGGTGGCGTAGTTTTTGTCGAGCAGGTTGCGACCCGTCAGCGACACTTCCCAACCCGGCAACAGTTCATAAGCGATTTTCAGACTCAGCAACTCATACGCGCCTGTTCTCATATAGTTATTGCTATCGTCCTGCGACCAACGGTCGTCAGAGAGTTCGAGCGCCGGAATGATCGTGAGTTTAGGAACAGGTTTCCATTTGGCGTAAAGGAACGCTTGATGACGTGGCGTCGTGTCCAACTTGGCTTTGGGGTCGTCCACGTTTTTGATGGTCGTTTCGACATAGGCATAGTTGGCGCCGACTTCCAACGTTTCCGTTGGCGTGGCGCTTATACCAAGTTCGATTCCGCTGTAATAAGCTTTATCGAGATTCTGAGTTTGGTTTTTCCCGGAATAGGCCAGAGGATACGGAGGTGACGTTAACCGCACCCTTCTCATGACATCTTTGACCTCGTTATAGAAAATAGCGGCGCTACCGACCACGTTTGGAGCGATGCGATCTTCTATCCCCAACTCGAAGTTGTGTGCCCGTTCCGGTTTCAACGTGGGATTCGATGCCCCGGTGCCCCATGTTTCCGAAAACCGGTCAAAAATGGTGGGGAAGCGAGTTCTATCCGAGAAGAAGAAATGCGCTTTCCCTGTATCGCTATAGCGCCAGATAGCGGCGGTTTGCCAGTTCGTCGCCCATTTGTCGGCAATTGGTTGATCGTATAAGACGGACGGAGTGAGGTTGTTATTGTCATCATCTCCGTAAGCCTCCGCCTTATGGCTAAAACGGGCATCGCGGCTGACTCCGAAAACCAGATCGAATTTCGGCGTAACGTGCCATGTTTCTTCCAACGCCACGGAGAAAGTGTCTTCCTTGTTGTCCTGTTTCGGTTCGACCGAACCCGGTGTGCCATGCGTCACCGACCATTCGGTATGGTTGTCGCGCCGGTAGTAGATGGAAGCCTTGATCGTGTGTCCAGCGATGAGATCGGTGCCGACTTCGACCTGCACGCCGTAATTGCTGTCGTCGTAGTGACTGGTGTCCATCTTGTCGGCGAGGGTGACGTTGTAATACCTGACGAGTTCGTTTTTATATTTCCCGTAATAAGCCTTCGTCTTGATGTAACTCTTTTCGCCGAGTTGCGTATGCGAAAGCCAATATAAATTCGTCACGTCCCACACCGGCCAATCCCATGTGCTGATCGTCGAAGTGCCCGTCACGGAACCGATGCCGTGCTTCTCGCCTTCCTGCTTCATGAAGTTGAGCGTGTATTCGTCGGTGGCGTTGGGAGTGAAGCCGAATTTCAGGTTCGCCCGCCAGTCCTTGCTGTCGGTGTGATCGCGCTGACCGCCGTTTTCGGCGGCGGTGGGCTTGAATTTATCGGACAAAGCCCAGCCACGTATGTCGCGTTGCTCTATGCCCGCTTGCGCATAGAACGACTCCTGTCGCGTACCGACGCTGGCATAGCCGGTGTAGCCGTTGAAGTGACCGTTGTCTGAAAAACGGGCGCGATAAAGCAATTCGCCCTCGATGGGTTTGGTGGGTTTGCGGGTGACGAGGTTGATCGCGCCGCCCATGCCGTCGGGGCCGTTCAGCACCGACACATAGCCTTTCGAGACCTGAATCTCGGCCAAGTCCGGGGTCAGGAAGCGTTCTAAGTCGAGCCGATTGTCGGCTGGCAAATACAAGCGGATGCCGTCGAGCAACAGCGGCACCTGAAAACGATTGAAACCGCGCACGCTGATGACAGCTTCATTGCGACTCCCGGTGCCTGGGGTGGCGGAGACGCCGGGGATGAGATCAAGCGATTCCCGCAGGCCGTCACGACTGAAATCGTTGAGTTGCTCGCTATCGAGCGTATCGGGCGCGAGCGGCGAGACTTCGTTTTCCGTCTTGCCGGTGACGGTGATTTCGCCCAAGGTGAAAACATTGTCGGCCTTGCCCGCGCCGGACGGCCCCGCCGCTGGAGCTTCGATTTCTTCGTCGGGAAGCGGCGCGGCCTCGGCGCTTTCCACCTGCTCGACAGGCGCTTGCGGTTCTGCGGGCGCCTGCGGCGCTACCGCTTCTTCTGCTTGCGGCGGCAGCGGCATTTCTGCTTCTTCGGAGGAAGCGGCGGAGGTCAGGGTGAATTGACAGGCTAGCGCGGCGGCGATGGCGATACGGCAAGGACGATGCTTCATGTTGGTTACCCCATAAAGTGACGACGAACACCATACCTTGCGCAATATACGTACCAAAATAACGTAAATCAAAAATTTTTAATTTCTGTCAAGCGTTTGTCCGTCGTTCAGGCGCAATACGTCACAGACAACGAAACATCGTTGTCGTGTTTACGACATAACGTTTGCGACAAAACGGACAAACGGCGAGGAAAACGACGGAGGGATCAGGTAATGACGAACCTGTCAGGGCACTTGAGGCCGACGCCGGTGATGGTGCCTTGGTCGTCGACGTCGCGCACGGTCAGCTCGAACTGGCCGATCTTGACGCGGTCGCC
>JAISSY010000059.1 GCA_031272995.1 Azoarcus sp. | reverse complement strand
CTTGCAGGAAGCTGGATTGGTGATGATTGAAACCAGTTCGGAAAAGAAGGCGTCCTTTGGCGACGGGTCGCCGGAAGAACCTGTGCGTCGAGGGAGAAAACCGCGACCCGTCGTGGTGGTGGAGTCGGAACCGCTGCAACAGGTGGAGACGCATCGGGACGCTTGATTTTCTGGCGTCTGGCAGCGTTTTGCTGCTAAACGAAAACCAACGCCCCGCGCGAAGCGACCCCCAAAAGTCACTTCGCGCGGGGCGTTGGTTTTCTTACGCTGTTGCAAACTCCGTGGCGCTGTTACAGGACGCCGGCGATGGCTTTGGCTACTACGGGCAGGTTCTTGCTGTTGAGCGCCGCCACGTTGATTCGGCCTGAGGCTACGGCGTAGATGCCGTATTCGGTCTTGAGACGCTCGACCTGGTCTTTGTTCAGGCCGGTGAAGGAGAACATGCCGCGCTGCTTGGCGATGAAGGAAAAGTCCTGCGTCACCCCCGCCGCTTTCAGGGCGTCGACGAGGCCGGTGCGCATGGACTTGACGCGGTTGCGCATCGTGGTGAGTTCTTCTTCCCACAGCTTGCGCAGTTCCGGCGTGGTGAGCACCGCCGCGACGATGGCGCCGCCGTGCGTGGGCGGGTTGGAATAGTTGGTGCGGATGACGCGCTTGACCTGCGAGCCGACGCGGCCCGCTTCTTCCTTGCTGGCGGTGACGATGGACAAGGCGCCGACGCGCTCGCCATAGAGCGAGAAGTTCTTCGAGAACGACGAGGCGACGAGGAATTGCACCCCGGAGGCGGCGAAGGCGCGCACGGCGGCGGCGTCCTGTTCGATGCCGTCGGCGAAGCCTTGGTAGGCCATGTCGAGGAAAGGCACCAAGCCCTTGTCCTTGGCGATGGCGGCGACTTCCTGCCATTGCGCTGCGACCAAGTCGGCCCCGGTCGGGTTATGGCAGCAGGCGTGCAGCACCACGATGGATTTCGGCGGCAGCGCGGCGAGCTTTTGCTTCATGCCGTCGAAATTGACGCCGCGCGTGGCGGGGTCGAAATAGGGATAGGTTTCGATGGGGAAACCGGCGGCGCCAAAGAGGGCGCGGTGGTTTTCCCACGACGGGTCGCTCAAATAAAGCGTGGTTTCCGGCAGCAGTTGGCGCAGGTAATCCGCCCCTACTTTCAGCGCCCCGGTGCCGCCGAGCGCCTGAATGGTGACGACGGAGCCGTCGGTGGCGCGTTGCGAGCCGGCGCCGAAAATCAAATCGCGCACCGCCTGGTTGTAGGTCGGGTTGCCGTCGATGGGCTGATAGCCGCGCGGAGGTTGCGATTTCAGGCGCGCTTCCTCGGCGGCCTTGACCGCCGCCAGCAACGGCAATTTATCGTTGTCGTCCTTGTAGACGCCGACGCCCAGATTGACCTTTTCGGTACGGGAATCGGCGTTGAAGGCTTCGGTCAGGCCCAGAATGGGGTCGCGGGGCGCCATTTCGACGTTGGCGAACAATGAGGCGGACATGGGTGCTCCTGTGGTGTGCGGGGGTGGCGCGGCATTGCCCACGAGCAAGGCTGGCTCGGCCTCCATGGGTGAAGTCTTTGCGGACGGATAAGCCGCGAAATTCTACAATGCCGCTTCCTCGCCTGTCGAAATTCCGCGGGCGTTTTTTCTGAATCGACCGATGCCTGATTTGCAAGAATCGTCCGCTCCCGCCATCGACGTCCTCACCTTCCCCGGCAGCCCTTTCCGCCTGCACCGGACGTTCCTGCCTGCCGGCGACCAGCCGGAGGCTATCGAGCAGCTTTGCGCCGGCATCGAGGATGGGCTGATGTACCAGACGCTGTTGGGCGTCACCGGCTCCGGCAAGACTTACACCATGGCCAACGTCATCGCGCGCATGGGAAGGCCGGCGCTGGTGCTGGCGCCCAACAAGACGTTGGCGGCGCAGTTGTACGCGGAGTTCCGCGAGTTTCTGCCGGAGAACGCGGTCGAGTATTTCGTCAGTTATTACGACTATTACCAGCCGGAAGCCTACGTGCCGTCGCGCGATTTGTTCATCGAAAAGGATTCGGCAATCAACGAGCATATCGAGCAGATGCGCCTGTCGGCCACCAAAAGCCTGATGGAGCGGCGCGATACGGTCATCGTCGCTTCGGTGTCGTGCATTTATGGCATCGGCGACCCGGTGGATTACCACGCCATGATTCTGCATCTGCGCGAGGGCGAGAAAATCGCCCGCCGCGACCTCATCGCGCGGCTGGTGGCGATGCAATACACCCGCGCCGACCTCGATTTCCGCCGCGGCACTTTCCGCGTGCGCGGCGACGTCATCGACGTGTTTCCAGCGGAAAACGCCGAGAACGCAGTGCGCATCGACATGTTCGACGACGAGGTGGAGCAACTCACCCTGTTCGACCCGCTCACCGGCCACATCCGCCACAAGCTCGGACGCTTCACGGTGTACCCCTCCAGCCATTACGTGACGCCGCGCACCACGGTGTTGAAGGCCATCGAGGCCATCAAGGAGGAATTGGCGGCGCGCATCGTTTTCTTCCAGCGCGAAAACCGCCTCGTCGAAGCGCAGCGCATCGAGCAGCGCACGCGCTTCGACCTCGAAATGCTGAACGAAATGGGCTTCTGCAAGGGCATCGAGAACTACTCGCGCCACCTGGCCGGACGCAACGCTGGCGAGCCGCCGCCGACGCTCATCGACTACCTGCCCCCCGACGCGCTCATGTTCATCGACGAATCGCACGTCACCATCGGTCAGGTCGGCGGCATGTTCAAGGGCGACCGCTCGCGCAAGGAAAATCTCGTCAACTATGGCTTCCGCCTGCCCTCGGCGCTCGACAATCGTCCGCTCAAGTTCGAGGAATTCGAGCGCCTGATGCCGCAGACGGTGTTCGTCTCCGCCACCCCGGCCACTTACGAGGAGCAGCATCAGGGGCAAGTGGTGGAACAGGTGGTGCGCCCCACCGGGCTGGTCGACCCGGAAGTCATCGTGCGTCCGGCGACGACGCAGGTCGACGACCTGCTCGGCGAAATCCACCGCCGCACGCAGGCGGGCGAGCGGGTGCTGGTGACGGTGCTCACCAAGCGCATGGCCGAAGACCTCACCGAATACCTGAGCGAAAACGGCGTGCGCGTGCGCTATCTGCACTCGGACATCGAAACCGTCGAGCGCGTCGAAATCATCCGCGACCTGCGTCTGGGCGAATTCGACGTGCTGGTGGGCATCAACCTGCTGCGCGAGGGTCTGGACATTCCCGAAGTGTCGCTGGTGGCGGTGCTCGACGCCGACAAGGAAGGCTTTCTGCGTTCAGAGCGCAGCCTCATCCAGACCATCGGTCGCGCCGCCCGCCACATCCACGGCGCCGCGATTCTCTACGCCGACAAAATCACCGATTCGATGCAGGCGGCGATTTCCGAAACCGAGCGCCGCCGCGCCAAGCAACTCGCCTTCAACGCCGAACACGGCATCGTGCCGCGCTCGGTTTCCAAGCGCATCAAGGACATCATCGACGGCATCTACAACGACGAAAACGACGACGAGCGCCGCGCCACCGTCGCCACCGAGGCGCGCGTCGATTACGCCACGCTGGACGAAAAGGCGCTGGCCAAGGCCATCAAGAAGCTGGAGAAAACCATGCAGGAGCACGCCCGCAACCTCGAATTCGAGCAGGCCGCCGCCGCCCGCGACGA
>JAISSY010000026.1 GCA_031272995.1 Azoarcus sp. | reverse complement strand
CCTATCTGCAGGGCATCGTCGACGCGGACAAGCGTCCCGGACTGTTCATTCTTACCGGCTCACAGCAATTCGGCATGATGGAGTCGATCACGCAATCGCTCGCTGGGCGCGTCGCGCTGCTGCAATTGTTGCCGTTTTCGCTCGGAGAATTGCAGGCCGCCGACGTGGCGCCGCCCGACGTGGATACGCTGCTCTACAAAGGGCTTTTCCCGCCGCTGCACGACCGCGACATTGCGCCCGCCGACTGGTTGTCCAGCTACGTTGCCACTTACCTCGAACGCGACGTGCGGCAGTTGCTCAACATCCAGAATCTTTCGCTCTTTCAACGCTTCGTCGGCCTGTGCGCCGGGCGGGTTGGGCAATTGCTCAGCGTCGACGGTTTGGCTTCCGATGCGGGAATATCCCGTCAGACCGCCGCCGGCTGGCTGTCGGTGCTGGAGGCGAGCCACATCGTATTTCTCGTGCGCCCGTGGTTCGCCAACATCGGCAAACGGCTGATCAAGACGCCGAAACTCTATTTCTGCGACACCGGCTTGGCGGCGTGGCTGCTGGGGGCGAAAACCTTGGAATACGTCGCGGGTCTGCCGCAGCGCGGCGCGCTGTTCGAGAACTGGGCGATGACGGAATTGCTGAAAGCGCAGACCAACGCCGGTTTGCCGGCGAATCTGTATTTCTTGCGCGACAAGACCGGACACGAGGTGGACGCCTTCGTGCCGATCGCGCCGGAGGCGTTCGCCGCTGTCGAGGTCAAGGCGGGGCAAACGGTCGCGGCGGATTTCTTCAAGGGGCTGGATTACTGGCGAAAGACGCTCGCGGTCAAAACGTTCCAGCCTTGGCTTATCTATGGCGGCGAGACGCCGCAAACACGGGAACGGGGCGAAATTCTGCCATGGAACGGTCTGACGCCGCTGCTCGCGTCGGTATCCGGCGCTTCGTGATCAGCGACTCAACCCATACGCAATCAGCCCCAACCACTCGTGCAGCGCATACCAGCCGTTGTAGGCGGAACCGGCGCTCGGCAGACGGGGCAAAGGGTCGGCGTCGTGGGCGCTGTTGAGCCAAGCGGTGGGCGCTTCGGTGACGACGAGTCCTTGCGCTTCGAATTCCTTGCGGGCGCGTTTCATGTGGACGGCGTGGGTGACGAGCAGGACGCGGGAGACGCCGTCAGGTTTGAGGATGGCGGCGCTGTAGCGGGCGTTCTGGCGCGTGTCGAGCGAGGCTTCCTCCACCCATCGCACCGGCGTCTGGAAATCTTCTTCCAGCGTCGCTTTCATCAACTGGCCTTCCGGCGTGCGTTTGCCGCTAGGGGCGCCGCCGGTGACCAGTATCGGCAGGCCGGTGGCGCGCGCCAAGCGGGCGCCGTAGCGCAGTCGCTCCAGCGTGAGACGGCTGACGGTGTCGCCGCCGTATTCGGGGGTATTGATGTTGCGTCCGCCGCCGAGGACGACGATGGCTTGGGCGTCGGTGGATTGACCGGGCTGAAACGCGGCGTTGGGTTCCAGCGGCGCCAGCATCCCGTCGACGACGGCGGGGGTGACCAGCAGCAAGCCGACGACGAGGCCGAGCCAAGCCATGGCGAAGCCGCCGCGCCAACGTTTCGAGATGAAGACGAGTCCGAGGAAAATCAGGATAAAAGGCAGCAACGGCGGCAGCACGAGAGCCGAGATTGCTTTTTTCAGCCAGAACACGAAAATTGGCAGAGTGAGTTCCATGCTGTTTGTCCAAATGGATTACCGCGCTATTATCCGCATATTCACAGAAAGGATGACGTGGCAAATGGCGCAAAACTATTCCACGAAAATCTTTCCCCGACGTACTTTATAGGGAGGCGGGTCATGAAACAGATGATCTGGAGCGTGGTCGCATTGTTGTTGATATACGGCGGCTGGCAGTTCCTGCGCGCTCTGCGCCTCGGCGAACGTCGTCGACTCAATCTTCTCGGGCGCGAGCAAAATGCTTTGAAAGGGCTGGATGAAGATCTGTTCAATTACGCCCCCATTCCGGCAAAAGAACCTGAGGCTGCCACGACGGTGATCGTGGAATCGAATAGCCGGCCGGCCGATGTCGAAAGAAATTTATCGCCAAATCAAACCCCCAACGCATTCGCGGCCGAACTAGAAATTCAACGTTTGCGGCGCGAAATAGACGATTTACGTGACGCCATGCAATCACAGCGACAAGAAATCGACACTTTGCGTCTCGAAATGAAGCACGCCACCGCGCGCCTGACCGCCGCGCCGGGAATCTCGTCGGCGATGTCTCCCGAGTACGACGAGGCGCTGGCGCTGGCGCGGCGCGGCGTGCTGGCCGACGTCATCGCTTCGCGTTGCGGCATCAGCCGCGCCGAAGCGGATCTGGTGACTTCGCTGGCGGCGCGCTCGCATCGGCGTGGCGCGGAGGGGCGGCTTTCATGAGAAGAACGATTTACGCCTCGGCCACCAACCCGCGCCGCACGGCGCTGATGCGCGCTGCAATCGCCGTTTTGGCAGCGGTGGCGCTGATGATCGTGGCCTTGTTGTTCGAGGAGCGCGGTGAAGGTCTGAGGAAGCCGGCGGCGAGTTCCGACGCGCCCGCCGCTGCCGCGACCGACGACGCCAAACCGCTGGAGGTGCCCGCTTCCGACGTGGCGGTGGAGCAGCCCGACGAAGCGCTGTCGCTCTCGGTCGACGCGCTCGTCTCCAAAGCGGTGGAAAACGTGACCGCGCCGGAAGACCGCCCGCCTATCGTCGTCGAATCCCCGTCCGAGGTGCCCGCCAGCGACGCCGCAGCACCCGCCGCCGAAGCCGTGTCTCCTGGCGCTGCCGCCAAGGAGCGGCGCGCCGATCAGCCCGCGAAGGGTACACAGACATCCTCATCCCACGAGACATTTCAACCGTTGCCCGACGGATATTTTGTGCAGTTGGGTGTGTTTTATGCCATGGAAAACGCCGAAAAGCTGCGTTCAAATGTCGATGCTATGGGTCTGCCCGCTCATCTTCAGGCACGGGTAGTGGTCGGGCCTTTCAGTGACAAACGCGAGGCCGAGGCGGCGCGACGCCGTTTGAGGAAACTCGCCAAGGGCATCGTGGTGCCGCCGCAAAAGGCCGTGGAGGCGCAAGCCAAAACCACCCCGAAACAACGGCGACGAACGAAATAAAACGTCCGCTCGACCGGACGTTCAATCAGTGGGGGAGCCACATGAAGATCGAAAGTCCGGTATTGGGTGCGGTGGAAGTCACCGAGGATAAGGTCATCGAATTTCCGGCGGGTTTGCCCGGATTCGAGCAACTGCACCGTTTCGTGCTGCTGCACGAGGAAGGCGGTGGCGGCAAGGTGTACCTGCTGCAAAGCGTCGACGACGCCAACGTCACTTTGTCGATCACCGGCCCGGAACAATTGGGGATCACGTACGAGTTCCCGCTCAGCGACGCCGAAACCGCGTCCCTGCTGCTGTCCCGTCCCGAAGACGCCGTTGTGGCGGTAGTCATCCGCAAGGACGGCGAAGGCCCGGCCAACGCCGGCCTGCGCGCCAATTTCCTCGCGCCCATCGTCATCAACATCCGGCAGCAGCGCGGCTTGCAGAAAGTCATCGACAAACTCGATTACGACATCGTTTTGCGCGTGCGCGGCTGACGACGCGAGGCGTTATCATCGAAGGGGCGCGGGTAGAACCGCGCCCCTTTTCCATTTCGTTTCGGGAATCGACGCATGACCCGCAAAATCGTTTCCACGCCCAACGCCCCTGCCGCCATCGGCCCTTATTCGCAAGCGGTCAAAGTCGGCAACACCGTCTATTGCTCCGGGCAAATCGGACTCGACCCGCAAAGCGGCCAATTGGTCGCAGGGTTCGACGCGCAAGCCGAACGCGTGTTCGAGAACCTGAAAGCGGTGGCCGAGGCCGCCGGCGGCAAATTGGCGCAAGCGGTGCGCCTCACCGTTTATCTCACCGATTTGGCCAATTTCGCCAAGGTGAACGAAATCATGGTGCGCTATTTCGCCGAACCCTTTCCGGCGCGCGCTGCGGTCGGGGTGAAGGAATTGCCCAAGGGCGCGCTGGTCGAGGCCGACGCCATTCTCGTCGTCGGTTGAGCGGACGGAATCCGGCGTGGGCGTGACGGCGCGCGTCTGGCCCGACGCGGGCAGCCGGCAGGCGACGCTGCTCGCCCGCCTCGATTTGCACGCGCCGCGCGACCTCGTCGTCCACCTGCCGCTGCGCTACGAGGACGAAACGAGGATTACCGCCATCGATGCCGCGCCGCCCGGCGAGGCGGTGCAAATCGAGGCCGAAGTCGTTTCGTCCGAAATCGTTTTTCGTCCGCGTCGCCAACTGCTCGCCCGCCTGCGCGACGACGCGGGCGGCGAAATCGTCGCGCGCTGGCTCAATTTTTATCCCTCGCAACAAAAGCAACTCGCGCCGGGGCGGCGTTTTCGCCTTTTCGGCGAACTGCGCGGCGGCTTTCTCGGCGTCGAAATGGTGCATCCGCGCCTGCGCGCGGTGGAAAAAGGCGCGGCGCTGCCGCAGTCGCTTACGCCGGTCTACCCGACCACCGCCGGCTTGGGACAGGCGACGCTACGCCAACTCATCGACGCCGCGCTCGCCAGCGTGCCGCTCGACGACCCATTGCCGGAATCCCTGCGCCGCCGCCTGAATCTGCCCGCCTTCGCCGACGCCGTGCGTTACCTGCACCATCCGCCGCCCGACGCCGACGCGCGCGCGCTCATCGAACGCACGCATCCGGCATGGCGGCGCGTCAAGTTCGAGGAATTGCTGGTGCAGCAAATGTCGCTGCGCCGCGCCTACAACGCCCGTCGCGCCCATACGGCGATTGCGCTGCCGCCGCGCCACGCCCTCACCGCCGCGCTGCTCGACCGCCTGCCGTTCGCGCTCACTGCCGCGCAGCGCCGGGTGACGGAAGAAATCGCCGCCGACCTTGCCCTGCCGCACCCGATGCAGCGCCTGTTGCAAGGCGATGTCGGCAGCGGCAAAACCGTGGTCGCCGCGCTCGCCATGTTGCAGGCGGCGGAAAACGGTTGGCAGGCGGCGCTGATGGCGCCCACCGAAATCCTCGCCGAGCAGCACTACCGCAAACTCGGCGCGTGGCTGGCGCCGCTCGGCGTCGACCTCGCGTGGATTGCCGGCGGACGCAAGAAACGCGAGCGCGCCGCCGCGCTCGACCGCCTGCGCAGCGGCGAATGCCTGCTCGCCGTCGGCACCCACGCCCTGCTCGAAGACCCCGTCGACATGCCGCGTCTGGCGCTGGCGGTGGTCGACGAACAGCACCGCTTCGGCGTCCGCCAACGCCTTGCCCTGCGCGACAAGGGCGCGCACGGCCAGCGTCCGCACATGCTGATGATGTCGGCGACGCCGATTCCGCGCACGCTGGCGATGACCCATTACGCCGACCTCGACATCTCCGTGCTCGACGAATCCCCGCCCGGTCGTTCGCCGGTGCAAACTCGTTTGGTGTCGGCAGCGCGCCGCGGCGAAATCGTCGCTCGCCTGCAAGCCGCCTGTCTCGCCGGTCGTCAGGCGTACTGGGTCTGCCCGCTCATCGAGGAATCGGAAGCCCTGCAACTGAAAACCGCGCTCGAAACCTGGGAAGCCCTGCAAGCCGCGCTGCCCGAACTGCGCGTCGGACTCATCCACGGTCGCCTCAAGGCCGACGAAAAAGCCGCCGTCATGGCCGCCTTCGTCGCCGGCGACCTGCACGTGCTGGTGGCGACCACGGTCATCGAAGTCGGCGTCGACGTGCCCAACGCCAGCCTGATGGTCATCGAGCACGCCGAGCGTTTCGGCCTCGCCCAACTGCACCAGCTACGCGGTCGCGTCGGACGCGGCGCGGCGCAATCCGTCTGCGTCCTGCTGTTCGAGCAACCCCTGTCCGAAACCGCCCGTGCCCGTCTGAAAGTCATCTACGAGCAAACCGACGGCTTCGCCATCGCCCGCGAAGACCTGCGCATCCGCGGCCCCGGCGAATTCATCGGCGCCCGCCAAAGCGGCCTCCCCCTCCTGCGCTACGCCGACCTCGAAGCCGACGCAGAACTCATCGACCCGGCCAGAGCCGCTGCGGAAGAACTGCTCGCCACCGAGCCGGAGGCGGCGGACAGGTTGCTGGAGAGATGGCTCGGCGGACGGGAAGGGTTGTTGAGCGCGTGAGGGGTGGGGTGAAAATTCTTGATTTGCGCCCTGAGAAATTCTCCGTTTATACTCGTGAAAATTCTTGATTCGCAGGTATGAAATTTCTTGGTTAACCCTCCGCAAATGCAGTCCGATAGCCAAAATCGTGTTGTCAGAAATATCCTGTCAACAGTGGTTGCCAGAATGGGCGACGAGCCGGTTGTCTTGTTGCAAGGCCCGCGTTCGGTGGGCAAG
>JAISSY010000001.1 GCA_031272995.1 Azoarcus sp. | reverse complement strand
GGTGGAGCAGTTGCGGCGCGAGGGCGAGGGCAAGGCGGAAACGCTGTTTCTCGATTCCGTCGCCAAGGGCGCGACGCTGGCCGAGGGGCTGCAACGCTCGCTCGAAGCGGCGCTTGCGGCGCTGCCGATTCCGAAAGTGATGAGCTATCAGTTGGCCGACGGCTGGACGAGCGTAAATTTCGTGCGCCCGGCGCACGCGCTCGTCGCCCTGCACGGCGCGACGGTGGTTCCGGTCGCGGTTCTGGGGCTGCAAGCGGGCAACGCCACGCACGGGCATCGTTTCGAGGCGAGCGTCGACCCCATCGTCATCGCGCACGCCGACGAGTACGCCAAAACCCTGCGCGAACAGGGCGCGGTCATCGCCTCGTTCGCCGAGCGCCGTGCCGAAATCGCGCGCCAACTGAAGGATGCCGCCGCCAAGGCGGGCGCGAATCTGCACCCCATCGAGGACGAGGCGCTGCTCGATGAAGTCACCGCTCTCGTCGAACGCCCCAACGTGCTGATTGGCAAGTTCGAGCCGGAATTTCTCGCCGTGCCGCAGGAATGCCTGATTCTGACCATGAAGGCGAACCAGAAGTATTTCCCGCTGCTCGACGCCAGCGGCAAGCTGGTCAATCAATTCCTCGTCGTCAGCAACATCCGCCCCGACGACGCCTCGGCGGTGGTCGGCGGCAACGAGCGCGTGGTGCGGCCACGGCTGGCGGACGCCAAGTTCTTCTTCGATCAGGATCGCAAGAAAACGCTCGAATCGCGCGTGCCGATGCTGGCGAAGGTGGTCTATCACAACAAGCTCGGCAGTCAGGGCGAGCGCAGCGCGCGAGTAATCGCTATTGCGCGCGCCATCGCGGACAAACTCGGCGGCCGCGAACTGACGGCGCAGGCGGAAACCGCCGCGCGGCTCGCCAAGGCCGACCTGCTCACCGACATGGTGGGCGAATTCCCCGAACTGCAAGGCACGATGGGGCGCTACTACGCCCTCAACGATGGCCTGCCGGCGGATGTCGCCGATGCCATCGAGGATCACTACAAACCGCGTTTCGCCGGCGACGCGCTGCCGCGCGGCAAGGTGGGTGTGGTGGTGGCGCTCGCCGACAAGCTGGAAACGCTCGCCGGCATGTTCGGCATTGGACAGATGCCGACCGGCGACAAAGACCCGTTCTCGCTGCGCCGTCACGCGATTGGCGTGATTCGCATGTTGATGGAAGGCGACTTGAATCTGCCGCTGGCCGACCTGCTTGCCGCCGCCAACGCCGCTTTCGCGGCGGCGCCGGGTTTCAAGCCCGCCGCCGCGCAACTGACCGCTTTCATTTACGACCGCCTTTCCGGCCTCCTGCGCGAGCAGGGCTTCACCGCGCACGAAGTCGACGCCGTCGTCGGCCTGCAACCGCAGCTTTTGGGCGACATCCCCAAACGCCTCGCTGCCGTGCGCGCCTTCTCGGCGCTGCCTGAGGCCGAAGCCCTCGCCGCCGCCAACAAGCGCGTCGGCAACATTCTGAAGAAAGCCGAAGGCGGCGCCGAAGGGCAAGTGAACGCCGCGCTGTTGCAGGAACCCGCCGAACTTGCGCTCGCCTCGGCGCTCGACGCCATCGCGCCCCAAGCCGACGCCGCCTTCGACGCGGGCGACTACACCGGCGCGCTGAAAGCCCTCGCCGCCCTGCGCACGCCCGTCGACGAATTCTTCGACAAGGTAATGGTCAACGCCGAGGACGCCGCCCTACGCGCCAACCGCCTCGCGCTGCTGGCGCGGTTGCATGGGGCGATGAATCGGGTTGCGGATTTGTCGAAGCTGTCTACATGAGAAGAAAAAACGTAAATAATTAACCAATAAATTAAACATTCTATGTCACGCCTTCTTCGCGTCATCCAACTGATACCGTTGCCTACTGTCACGAAACTGAACTGGCAACGGTTGCTTTTGCATTACACCTTTGCGTCAGATATTTCTGTCGCACAAAAAGCGGGAGACATAGAGAAAGTTCAGAATTTGAAAAATGCTTTGGCGTATGAGAATTACATGCTCGACGAGAAAGAAAGCATTTATTTTTCCAGACGACTCATCAAGAAAGCCCGTAGCCTTAGGGTTCCTGTCCCCAGTTACATGGATGAAGACGGTTTCGAATCCGAGCATTGGTGCATAGGGCGCCTCCGTGAATACTATCTGACAAACTATGGCTTTGATTCGTTGCGCGAGAAAATTCGCACCGAACAGAAGGCTCGGCATGAAATTCGAGCGCAATGGATAAGGTGGGTGTCAGCACTGACCGGGCTTGTAGGTGCAATAACTGCTCTAATCGCTTTGTTTGGGTACAAAGTTTTATAAACGGTAACAAACGTAGCCTAGACAAGCGCAGCGCAGTCTAG
The DNA here is from genome assembly GCA_031272995.1 of Azoarcus sp. GTDB lineage: Bacteria > Pseudomonadota > Gammaproteobacteria > Burkholderiales > Rhodocyclaceae > WRNU01. The sequence continues at coordinate 13,858 of JAISSY010000001.1, read as the reverse complement.
GGATTGTGAATATCCGGCGCTTCGCGCCGCAATTTAACGACCGTTGGACTGCGTCCAACCTACGGGGTGACGCGCGGCTGTCATGGCGAATCCGGCGACGGATGGGCGTTCCGGGGTTAGAATCGCTGCTTCCTTGGTTTTCGCGCTCCTTCCCATGAACCTCATCATTCTCGACCGCGACGGCGTCATCAATTACGACTCCGAGCAGTTCATCAAGTCGCCCGACGAGTGGAGGCCGATTCCCGGCTCGCTCGAAGCCATCGCGCTCTTGAACCGTTGGGGGTGGCGCGTGGTGGTGGCTTCCAACCAGTCCGGGGTCGGGCGTGGGTTGTTCGACATGGACACCTTGAACGCCATCCACGACAAAATGGTGAAAAGCCTCGCCCAAGTCGGCGGGCGGCTCGACGCTATCTTCTTTTGCCCGCATCCGGCGGATTCGACCTGCAACTGCCGCAAACCCAAGCCGGGGATGCTGATCGAGATTGGAGAGCGCTTCAACGCCGACCTCACCGGCGTGCCGGTGGTGGGCGATAGCTTGCGCGATTTGCAAGCGGGCGTCGCCGTCGGCGGGCTGCCGTGTTTGGTGCTGACCGGCAAGGGGCAAAAAACGCGCGAAGACCCCAAACTGCCCAAGCAGACGGTGATTTTCGACGACCTTGCCGCCGTGGCGGCGCAGTTTACCGCCTGAGGGGGCGAACACATGATTTACCTGCGCGCTTTCGCTTTCCTCATCGTTTCCTCGCTGCTGACGATTTATTTCGCCACGCTCGGCATGATCGGAGTGGTCATCGGCGCCAAGCCGCTGACGCGGCACCGTTGGGTGGTCGGTTGGGTGCCGGCGATGATGTGGGCGATCGAACACCTGCTCGGAATCACTTATCGCGTCATCGGGCGCGAGAATATTCCGGCGGGGCCGGCGGTGATTCTCTCCAAACACCAGTCGGCGTGGGACACCATCGCCTTGCAGGCGGTTTTTCCGCCGCTGTGCTACATCCTCAAGCGCGAACTGCTGTGGATTCCCTTCCTCGGTTGGGGGCTGGCGTCCATTCGTTCGATTGCCATCGACCGCAAGGCCGGACGCGATGCGCTCTCGCAAGTGGTCGAACAGGGGCGCGAACGCCTGAAGGAAGGGCTGTGGATCGCGGTGTTTCCGGAAGGGACGCGCACCGCGCCCGGCGTGCGCGCGCGTTACAAGCCGGGCGGCGCGGTTCTGGCCAAGCGCGCCGGAGTGCCGGTGGTGCCGGTGGCGCACAACGCCGGGGAATTCTGGCGGCGCAACGCTTTTCTCAAGCGTCCGGGCGAGATCACCGTCAGCATCGGGCCGGTCATCGAGGTCAAGGGCGTCAAGGCCGAGGAGATCAATCGTCTGGCGCGCGATTGGATCGAGAACGAGATGACGCGCCTGTTTCCGTATCTGTACAAGGACGAGGCAGCGACGCCGCCAGCGACGGACGGCGACGCGCCAGCCTGAGTTTCCCCGAACCTGCGACACAAACAAAAAGCCCCACGAAATTCGTGGGGCTTTTTGTTTGCTGCGTCCGGACCGAAAACCGGACGCGAGCGGGGAGGCAATTACGCCGCCGACTTCTTGGAAGCGGTCTTGGTCGTGGTGCTCACGGCCTTGACGGTGGCGTTGGTCGCGGCGGCGACGTTCGCTTCGGCGATTTCGGTCGCTTGCTTGACGGCCTTCGAGAAGTTGTCGTAGGCGCTGTTGGCGGCGGCGATGGCCGACTTGACAGCGGCGACGGCAACGTCGGAACCGGCGGGAGCGGACTTGGCGGCCTTGTCGAGGGCGGACGAAACGCTCTTGTTCAGTTCGGCGAGTTGGGTTTCGAGAACCTTCGCCAGTTCTTCCTGACCTTGGGAAGCGATTTCGTAGACGCTACGGGCGTAGGCAACCGACTTTTCCAGCAGCGGCTGAACCAGCGAGGCTTGCAGCGAGACCAGCTCTTGCACGTCCTTGGTGCCGAGCAGGGCCTTGGTGCTGGAGACGCTGTCTTCGAGCACGGAGCGGGCGGTGTTGAGGTTGAGGGCGGCCAGCCGTTCGGCGTTGGCGAAGGCGCTGTTGGTGAGGCTCAGCAGCGTTTCGATGTTGGCCTTGTTGGCGGCGGCGATTTGTTCAGGGTTGAACGTCGACATGTGAATCTCCTAAGAATGAAAGGTGTGGAAACCGTAGAAAAACTACGGGTACTACCGGGGTTGGGGATGACGCTGTATACGTTTTGCTGCACAGCATCACATTTTTTTTGGGGATTATAGGCTGCAAATTCAGGGTGTCAACATTTTTTTTGTGCAGCGCACAAAAAATTTTAGTCGACACGCGACCGGCGCATTATGACTGCGGCTCCATGCTTTCAGAATGGTAATAAGTCACACTTCGACGCACGCGCCGTGACATTTTTACGGAAAGCCTGTCGGGCCGCGGCGTTTATTCGGAGGCGCCCGCGTTCTTGCGGTCGTTCTTGCGTGGCTGGATGGTGACGTGCACGCGCGGCTTTTCGCCGCTGGTGGTTTGCGGCGCACGCCCGGGCGCGTCGGTGACGAGGTAGTTTTCGGTCACGGCGTCGTACTCGATGTACTGGCCGCGCACCAGATCGCCGCCGTTTTTCACCTGCGCGCGGTTGAACAGCTTCGCCTTGTCGGCGCGGCTGCTGTATTCGATGCGCTCGGCCTCGCCGTCGACCCACGAGCCGTCGCTGGCGCGTTTCTGGCGGAAGGTGGCGAGCCGCCCGCCGTTGGCGGTGGCGACGCCGTTGTAAAAACCTTCGGCGTCCTGCGTCACCACGAGTTTGTCGCTTTTTATCGACATCGAACCCTGCGTGAGCACGACGTTGCCCTCGAAAACGGACACCTTGTTGCGGTCGTCGACGTTGACGCGGTCAGCGTCGATGTCGACTGGCTGGTCGCGGTCGGCGTTCGGCGCGGCGTACAGCGGCGAAGCGAGGAGAACGGCGGCGGCAAAGGCGGCAAGAGCGCGCATCAGGATTTCCTCTCGTTGCGGGGCAGGTTCATCTTCACCTTGCCGGAAAACTTCAACAGACCGAAAACGTTGTCGGCAGAAAAACTGTCGGCGGTGACGACCGATGCGCCGCGCGTCAGCCGCACCGGGACGTCGCTTACGGCGCGTTGTTCGTCCGGCCATACCGTGAGTTTGCTCGAAGAAAAATGCGTCGGCGCTTCGCGGGCGGATTCGCCGTCGCGCTCGGCTTCGACGTGGCCGCTGAAATCGACGCGCTTGCCCTGCGGCCCGACGAGTCCGTGATCGGCGTCGATCCACATGCGCCGACCCTTGGTGAACATTTGCAGTTTCGGCTGCTCGACCTGAGTCAGATCAGTGTCGGGCGCGTGCTCCATGTGCGGGGAATCGAGGGTGTAGTGCAGCGAGCCGTCGGCGTCGAAGCCGACGATGCGCACGCCGTCGCCGGTGAAATCGGGCGCGGTGGAGACTTTGGCGACCGGCGCCGCTTCCGGTTCGCGGGTCAGGCGTTCGAGCCAGATCGAGCCGAGCGCCACCAGCAGCGCGAACAGCAGCGGGAAGAAGCGGGAGACGGCGTAGAAGAGGCGCATCAGATCACCCGCGCCTGCATGAGATCGTGGGCGTTGAGCGCGCCGACGAGCACGCCGTCGCCGTCGACCACCAGCAATTCGGTGATGCGCAGGCGTTCCATGATTTCGGCCGCTTCCGCCGCCAGCGCCTCGGGGCCGACGACGCCGCGCGGGTTGCGGGTGTAGACGTCGGCAAGGCGCGCCGTGCGCACGTCGACGCCCTTTTCGAGCGCGCGCCGCAAGTCGCCGTCGGTGAAGATGCCTTCCGGTTTACCGTCGGCGGCAACCGCCACCGTCATGCCCATGCCGCCGCGCGTCATCGCCAGCAGGGCTTCGGAGAGCGTCGCCGCGCCGGTGACGACGGGTACGCGCTCCAGCGGACGCATCACGTCGCTGACGTGTGTGAGCAACCGCCGTCCGAGGCTGCCGCCCGGATGCGAGCGGGCGAAATCTTCCTCGCCGAAGCCGCGCGCGTCGAGCAGCGCCACCGCGAGCGCGTCGGAGAGCGCCAGTTCCGCCGTGGTGCTGGCGGTGGGCGCGAGATTGAGCGGGCAGGCTTCCTCGCTCACGGCGGCGTCGAGGTGGATGTCGGCCGCGCGCGCCAAGGGAGAGTCGGCGTTGCCGGTCATGGCGATGAGCCGCGCCCCGCGCCGTTTCACCTGCGGCACGATGGTGAGCAATTCGCTGCTAGCGCCGGAATTCGAGATGGCGATCACGATGTCCTCGGCCGCGATCATGCCGAGGTCGCCGTGCGCCGCTTCCGCCGCGTGCACGAAATAGGCGGGGGTGCCGGTGCTCGCCAACGTGGCCGCGAACTTGCGCGCGATGTGTCCGGATTTGCCGATGCCGCTGACGATGACGCGACCGCGACAGCCGAGGATGGCGTCGACGGCGCGCTCGAAGGTTTCGCCAAGCCGCCCGGAGAGCGCCGCCACCGCCGCTGCCTCGATGTCGAGCACGCGGCGACCCATCGCGATGGCGCGGGCGGCGGAGGTCGAAGGTTGGGCGTTCATGCGGGACGGGAGCGGCGGATAAGCGGAAAGTGGCGTCGATTGTATACCAGCCGCTTCGTCCCGCGCGCCGGCTAGACGCCGAGACAGACGACGTAAGCCGTGCCGTCGGCGATGTTCGCGGCAGAAACGGGCGCGCCGCCGCTGCTCAGTCCCGCCCGCATGGATCCGGTCTCCGGATCGCCGTCGTCGAGCGTGCTGTCGAGTTGAACGACGAGCTTGCCCGGCACCGCCGCCGAACACATCGCGTAACCGCCGGGAACGCCGAGCGGCGGAGTCGTGCCCGCCGATTGCACGCCGATGCGGCCGCCCTCGCTGTTGGTCGGTATGAAGTTGGCGTCGGCGACGTTCGTCGCGCCGACGGTGAGACCCGCTAGGCGGACGTGCTGCCAGAACAACACGCTCTCGTCGGTGGCGGCCGTGGAGTCCCATGTGCCGTCGATCATGCCGTTGGCGTCGCCTGCGCTCGTGCACGTCGAAGCGCTCGGACAAAGATGGCCGGGGGCGCGGTTGTCGTCGCCCGGCAGGGCGCGGAACTTGTCCTGATAGGCGTAAATCATCGTCGGCACGTTGCGAAAATCCTGCGCCAGATTCTTCACCTTGGCGCTGTCAATCAGCGCCTGCCCTTTCAGCACGCCGCCGAGCAGCAGGCCGATGATGACCAGCACGATGGAAATTTCGACGAGGGTGAAGCCGGTCTGTTTCGTTCGCATGGGAATCTCCTTGCGGATGGTGGGAAAAATCGTTCAGAGCCGCCCGGCTTGCGCCATGCGGCCGATGAGAAAGGGGTGGCCGAGCCAGCGCAGGCGGTCGTCGTAGCCGGGGGTGGGTTCGCCGCCCTCGAAGGTGGTCGAGGTTTCGGCGTTGCGCCCGTCGGCGCGACGGTTGGGGCCGATGGAATAGACGACGGCGACGACGCGGGATTCGCTGGTGGTGAGGCTGCCGTGGGCGTGATCTTCGATTTGGAGATTGCTGCCGGGGCTGGTGTCGAGCGTGATGCTGCCGTCGGTGAATTTCTTGTCGGGTCGGTAGCGCCACGGTTCTCCCCACGGGTCGGTTTCCGGCAAGGCGAGCGTGCGCCACGGCAGGCGAGAGTCGGCCGGAAACGCGCACGGCGGCGGGTGCTCGACGCCGTCCCCGGCGTCCGGGCACGGCAGGCGACGATGCAGCAACGCGAAGCCGACGAGCGCGTGTTCGACGTCGTCGAGCATGGCGTCGGCGGCGTGGCGTCGGCTGGCGTCGATGCGAGCGGCGAGCGGCGTAATCAGCGTTCCCGCGAGTAGCCCGAGCACGGCGAGGACGACGGCGAGTTCGACGAGCGAAAAGCCGTTGGATTTGCGCTGGCGCGGAAAGAACGGGCTATCTAATGGACGCATCGAATCAAATCCTCGCTGGCGGGGGCATTGGAATCGACGATGGCGTAGCGGCGAAACCCGGCGTAGTCGCCTGTGCCGGCGGTGAAGCTGGCGAGGTTGTCGCCTTCGAGGTATTGCGCCGCATCGGCGCGTTCGGCGTCGTTGCGTCGATGTTGCGGCTCGTCGCCGCGTCGGCGCTCGCCGCCGAACAGCACGAGGGCGCGGCAGGTTTCAAGCGTGGCGTCGCCGGCGGCGGTAGCCGATTCGGCGACGGTCGCGGTCAGGCAGGCGCTGCCATCGGTGCAGGCGACGAAGCGCAGTTGGTCGCGCCAGTTGTCGTAGAAATCCTTCCATGCGTCGGCGACGCCGAGCGTTGTGGCGTCAGGCAGGCGACCGTGGGCGCGCAGGCCGACGGTCGTTTCCGCATGTGCGTCGAGGAACTGTTCCAAAGGCGTGGGCGACGGCGGCTCCGGCGGGGTGGCGTCCAATTTCGCGCCCAAAGCCAGCGCCGCGGCATCGAGCAGCGCGTCGAGATTGGCGGCGAAATCCGGGCGTCGCCGCACGGCGGCGAATATCTCGTCGACGGTGAGCCACGTCAGCGCGTCGTTGACCCCGGAATCCGGCAGGCCGTGAACGAAGGCGACGTTGCCCACAAGGTCGTCGTCATAGGGCCGGTCGAGGAAGGCGGGCAAATCGGCGGCGGCGCTGGCGCTGCCGGGACAGCGTTTGTTCGCGGCAGTGGCGGGGCGCGTTTGACCCGGTAGCGCCCGACCCGGCGCGAACAACACCGCCACGGCGCTGTGCTCCTCGCCGCCGAGCACGCGCCCGGCGCTGTCGACGATTTCGAACTGGCCGGGACTGTCCCAGTTGAGCGTGTCCGGCCACGGATTGTTTTTGAAACTGCCCGCCAGCGCGTACCACAGGCATTGGCCATGGCCGTCGAACGGTTCCGGCAGTCCGAGGCGACGATAAGGGAAACGACCGAGGACGCCGTGGTTCTTGCTCAGACAACTGCCCTGCGCGTCGCCGGAATTGTCGTTGTCCGGGCATGGCAGCAAGCCGGGCACCTTTCGGCTGTGTTCTTCCGGGTAACGCGCCGCGAAACCGATGAGCGCCGCTTTGGCCTTGGCGAGCGCGGCGGCCGTATTCGTCTCCGACTGGCGGTTCGCCTGCCGCGACAGGTGCGCGGCGGCGGCGAGCGCGGCAGTGGCGGCGAGCAGTACGAGGACGACGATGGCGAGCAGCGCCGCACCCCGCGAACGGCGGGCATTCATGGTTTGGCTCCTGTGCCGGACGGCGGCAAATCTTGGCCGGGGAACAGCGGTTTCGCGCCGCCGCGCGTGGTGGTGGGGACGCCGTTGCGCAGGACGATGGCCGGCGCGTTGGCGGGTTTGGTGGCTTGACCGTCGAGCCAGACGGCGATGAGGCGACCGTCGCGCCACAGCGCGCCGTCGTAGCGTCGCGGCGCGGGGACAGGGGCGCTTGCCGCCGGTTTGGGCGGCGGCGCTTCCAGCGCGCGGCGCTCGGCGGCGGAGAAGAACAGCCGTCCCGCGAGGGTGGCGTTCGGCTCGGCGCTGGCCGAATTGCCGACCGCGAGCGTCGCCAGCAACAAGGGCGGAAGCAGGCACAGGCGCGCGTTCATCGCCCCTCCTCCGCCGCGAAGGCGACAAAGTCGTATTCGCAGCGCGCGCGCAGGGTGAGTGGCGAGGCTTCTGCGTCGCGGCGCAGGGCGCAGCCGACGGGGACGACGTGCGCCGGGGTGTCGGTGGCGATGGCGTCGAGCGCGAGCAGGGCTTCTTCGTGCAGCAGATTGGCTTCGATATATATATGTTGAATGGCGATGCTCGGCGGTTGCGCTTTGGCGGCGGCTTCCTTTGGCGTCTCCTGCGCGTGCAGCGTGATATGAGCGATGCGTTTGTCGGCGGCGAGACGGTCGGCGAGGCGTTCCCAGTCGGCGGCGGGCGGCATGGGCGTCGGCAGCGCGGCGCGCAAGTCGGCGAGTCGCCGCGCGAGCGGTTCACGCGCCGCCGCTTCGGCGCGGGCGGCGGCGAGTCGCGTCGCGGTTTTTTGTTGCGTGGTGCGTGCGGAGGCGAGCGCGGTTTCGGCGTCGGCGCGCATCGCGGCGGCGAAGCGCCACAGCGGCAGCGCCACGGCGAGCGCGAGGACGCAGGCAAGCAGGGGACGGCGCAAAGCGGGCGGCACGGTGAGCGCGGCCAATGTTGACGGCATGGCGAGCGCGGCCAAGGCGGGAAGCGTCACGGCGTTGCCTCCTTCCGCGCTGTCGTTGCGGTGGATGGCGTCATGGCGCTTCCTCCTTTTGCTTTGCCGTCGCGGCGGGTGGCACGAGCGTGGCGTCGAGCCATACACGACCCGCATCGGCGTCGACCCGCGTGCGCGGCGTCGTGCCGTGACGTTGCCGCCAGCGCGCGGCCAGCGTGTCGGCGGCGGCTTGCGGCGCGGGGGCGTTCGCCGCGAGGGCGATTTCCAGATTGATTTCGACGCCGGAAGCGACCGACCACGACAGCGCGTCGAGCCGCGCCCACGGCGCGTCGGCGAGCGCGGCGGCCACCGCTTGCAACACGGTGGTGGGCGCGACGATGGGGGCGTGGGCGAGGCGTTCGGCGTCGTCGAGCCAGTGCGCGAGTTCGTCGGCGGGCGGCGCGGCGCGGGCGGCGGCTTCCAGCGTGGCGAGTTCGTTTTGTTGCGCGCTCTGGCTTTGCGTCAGCGCCTCGGCGGCGTGGCGCTGGCCGGATGCGTCGACGAGTTCGAGCGCGCCCGCCGCCAGCGCCGCGCCGGAGAGCGCCACGGTGACGGCGACCATCGTCCGCCGCGCGCGGGCGAGGCGCAGCGGTTGGCGCAGTTGCGGGCACTCGTACTGACCGAGCGCGCCGCCGCGCCGCGCTTCGCGCAACGCCAACGCCAGCACGTCGCCTTTGTCGTTCGCCGCCGCGCCGTGCAGATGCGCCGCGAGGTCGATGAACTCGATTCCCCCGTAGGGGCGACCGCCCCGGTCGCCTGCCTCGCCCGCCATCTCCCGCAACAACGGCCAATCCGCGCCGGCGGCCAACACGCGCAGCGCCGGCGGCCCGTCGCACAGGCGTTGCGCGGCGAGCCACGCCAGCGTTTGCGCGAGTTCGTCGCGGTAGGCGGGCAGGTTGTCGGCCAGCGTCGCGCCGTGCGCCGGGATGACGCGCGAGAAGGCCAGCCGCCGATGGCGGAAAAAGGTTTGCCGCATCCCGCCCGCGCCGGGGGCGAGCAGCAGCGCGTGCGCGGGCTGAAGGCGCTGGCGGCGATACCAGCGTTCGAGCAGGAATGGCACGCTGGTGAAGCGGCGCACGGCGAGACGGCCTTGCGCCCCCGCTTCGCCCAAGGTTTCCAGCCATGGCGTGAGCAGCGGCGGACGGGTGAGCGCCGCCAGCAGCACCGGCTGGAGCAGGCCGTCCTCCGGGCGGGCGGGCAGCGGGCGCGCGCCGGTGGCGCCAGCGTCGGGGAAATGTTCGTCGAGGCGGCGGCGAATCAACTGGCGACGGTCGGCGCGCGAGGCGCGCGGCAGGCGTTCGATGGCGTGGCGTTCGTCGGCGAGGTCGGCGACCACCGTGCAGCGGCGACGGGCGGCGGCGAGCCAGTGGCGCAGTTTGAGCGGGGCGTCGGCGTCGTCGCCGGCCAGCGCCAGTTCGCGCGCCAGCAGGCCGCGTGCCTGTCGCCAGATGGCGAGCCCTTGACGGTCGATGACGATGGCGTGGTCCATAGCGCGCCTCAGAGCGGCAGCCGCGTCACGATGTCGTAGACCGGGCCGAGCACGGCGACGGCAATCCACAGCATCAGCAGCCCCATGACCACGGTGAGCGCCGGCTCCGCGCTCGCTTGCAGGCGCTCGATGGCTTCGCGCGCGTCGCGCTCGTAGAAATAGACGAGTTGGCCGAGGGCGCTGTCGAGCCGTCCGGTTTGCTCGCCGACTCGCAACATGCGGGTGACGAGGGCGGGAAACAGCCCGGTGGCCTCGAAGGCGGCGGCGATGCCCTGCCCGGCGGCGATGTTCGCTCCGGCGGATTCGATGCCGCCGCGAATGACCAGATTCGGGGTGGCGCGGGCGGCGCTGCTCAGGGCGTCGATGACCGTGACTCCGGCGGCGTAGAGCATGGCGAACAGGCTGGCGACGCGGGCGAGCGCCAAGCGTTGCCGTATCGGGCCGATGAGCGGCAGCCGCAGCGACCACGCGTGCAGGCGCAGGCGAAAGCCGAGGTGACGCGCCGCCGTCGCCGCGACGACGACGCCGGTGGCGACGAGCGCCGCCAGCAGCCAGACGCCGTAGGCGGCGAGCCAGTCGGAAAGGCCGACCAGCAGGCGCGTCGACAACGGCAGGGTTTCGCCGCTGCTGCGAAAGAGCGTGGCGACTTGCGGCACGACGCGGGTGAGCGCCACGCCCACCGCGACGCTCAACGTGCCGCCGACCACCAGCGGATAAATCGCCAATTTGCGCGCCTGCGAGCGCAATTCGTCGGCGCGCGTGAGGTCGGCGGCGATTTGCCGCAGCACCGGCACGAGGTCGCCGGTGGCCTCCCCGGCGCGCACGAGTCCGCGAAACACTTCGTCGAACACGCGCGGGTGCGCGGCCATCGCTTGCGACAGCGGTTGCCCGCGTTCGATGTCGGCGGCCAGCGTCGCGGCGATGGCGCGCATCGCCGGATGGCCGCCTCCACCGGCGGCGAAATCCGCCAGCGCGTCGAGCATCGGCACGCCCGCGCCCAACATCTGTTCGAGATGAAAGCAGAAATGAATTGCCTCGCGGCGCGGCACGCGCTGGCGGCTCATGGTCGTTCCGACGCGGGGGCGAGCGGGCCGAGCACCCGCAGCAGTTCTTGCGGCGAGGTGTCGCCCGCCAGCGCCTTGCGCCGTCCGTCGTCGGCGAGGTCGAGATAGCCGCGCGCGCGGGCGACGCGGGCGATGGCGGCGGGACTGGCGGCGGCGGCGATGCATTCGTCGAGGGCGTCGTCGATGCACAGCATCTCGAACAACGGCAGCCGCTCGCGATAGCCGCGACCGCCGCAGGCCGGGCAGCCGACGGCGTGGGCGAGCGAGATTTCGCCGTCGGCGGCGGGCGGCAGGCCGAGCAGTTGGCGTTCCTTCTCGCTCGCCGGGGCGAGGCGCTTGCATGCCGGGCACAGCCGTCGCACCAGCCGTTGCGCCACCACGCCGTTCAAGTTGCCGGCGAGCATTTGCGGGCGCAGGCCGAGGTCGACCAGACGCGGCAGCGCGCCGATGGTGTCGTTGGCGTGCAGGGTGGCGAAGACGCGATGCCCGGTCATCGCGGCGCGCAGCGCCATGGCGGCGGTTTCGGCGTCGCGGACTTCGCCCACCAGCAATATGTCGGGGTCTTGGCGCAGCATGGCGCGCACGCCGGCGGCGAAGTCGATGCGCGCCACTTCGCCCATCGGCGTCTGGCGCAGGCGCGCCATCGGATATTCCACCGGGTCTTCGAGGGTCATGATGTTGACCGCTTCGTCGTCGAGGCGGTCGAGCATGGCGTAGAGCGTCGTCGTCTTGCCGCTGCCGGTCGGGCCGGTGACGAGAATCAGCCCTTGCGGACGCGCCAACATGCGCTGCGCCAGCGCCAGTCGCGCCGCGTCGAAGCCGATTTCGTCCAGCGGCACGATGCCGCGCTGGCGGTCGAGGATGCGCAGCACGACGTTCTCGCCGTGCAGGGTCGGCAGCGTCGACACGCGGAAATCGACCGGACGACCGGCGACGGTGAGCGACACCCGCCCGTCCTGCGGCGCGCGCGATTCGGCGACGTTCAGCCCTGCCATCACCTTGATGCGCACGGCCATCGGCGGCCAGTGTTCGAGATGCAGGGCGCGCGTCTGGTGCAGTATGCCGTCGATGCGATAGCGCACGCGCAGGAAACCGGCTTCCGGCTCGAAGTGGATGTCGGACGCGCCCGCTTTCACCGCTTCGACCAGCAGCGCGTCGACGAGGCGCTTCAGCGGATGGCCGTTCTCGCGCGTGGCGGCGTGCAGGGCGGCGGGCGTGGCGCTTTCGAGTTCGCGCAGGATGTCGTCGATGGCGATTTTCTGGCCGTAGAGGCGGTCGATGGCGTCGCGGATTTCCGCCTCGGCGGCGATGGCCGGCAGCGGACGCAGCCCGGCGGCGCGCAGGGCGTCGAGCGCCACGATGTCGTGGGCGTCGGCCATCGCCACGGTGAGCGCACCGCTTTCGGGGTCGTGGGCGATGGGCAGCAAATCGTGGCGGCGGGCGAGCGTCTCCGGCACCAGCGCCAGCGTCGTCGGGTCGACCACCACGTCGGCCAGCTTCACCGCCTGCCGTCCGAGGCGCTGCGAGAGCGCGTCGCGCAACATCGCCTCGTCGATGAAGCCGAGTTCGACGCACACCCGCCCGAACGGGCGATGGCGGCGGTGTTGCTCGTGCAGGGCGATATGCAACTGGTCTTGCCCGATAAGCCCGGCGGCGGCGAGAGTTTGTCCGATGGGCGCGTTCATGGCGTGACCGGGCGGCTCAAGTGCAGCGTGGCGGGCAGGTCGTGGGCGCGGCGAAAGTTTTTGTCGCCCGGCGCGGGGGCGGCGCGCAGGAAATCGGCGTCCGGCAGCGCGACGCGTTCGGCGGCGTAATCGCCGTCGATGCCGGGGCGCTGAATCAGGCGCGGGCGCAGGAAAATCACCAGTTCCGTGCGCCGCACCGCGTTCTCGCGCCGCGTGAACACCTCGCCGAGCAGCGGAATCGCGCCGAGCAAGGGAATGCGCCCGGTGTCGTAATCGACCTTGTCTTCCATCAGCCCGCCCAGCACCGCCACCTCGCCGTTGGCCAGCCGCAGCACCGATTCGATTTCGCGGGTGCGAATCTGCGGCACGCGGTTCGGGATGTCGCCGAGCGACGGATTGGGGTCGTCCTTGTAGCCGGAAATGCTGGAAATGGTCGGACGCACGCCGAGAGTGATTTCGCCGTCGCGCCCGATTTGCGGGGTGAGCGCCAGCACCAGCCCGACCGAAACCGACTGCGGCTTGGTGGTGGCGGTGACTTTCTCGCGGTCGCTTTCGGCGTATTCCGTCACCGAGGCGTCGACGAGGAAATAGACGATTTCCTCCACCACCTTGAGCACGGCGGTCTGGTTGTTGAGCACCGACAGGCGCGGGCTGGAGAGCACTTTCACCGTGCCGAAGGTTTCCAGCCAATCCAGCCCGATGTCGAGTTTGTCGGAGAGATACGTCACAGTCGGCGCGACGGTGGCGTTGTCGTTGGCGCCGAGCGGATGCACGCGCATCGCCCGCGAACCGAGGCGCTTCCAGTCGATGCCCTGCCGGTAGCCGTCGCCCAACGTCACTTCGACGATGGTCGCCTCCACCATCACCTGCTGGCGCGCCTCGCCCTGCACGAGGTCGATGAATTCGGCCACCTTGCGATGCTGGCGCGCGGTGGCGAGCACCATCAGCACGCCGGTTTCGCGGTGGCTGACGACGAAGCCGCCCTCATTCGCGGCGCTTCCAGCGTTCCCGGCTTTCCCCGCGCGCGCTTCGCCGTCGGTCGGTTTGACGAGCGCGCGCACGCTCGCTTCCAACGCCTCCCAAAAGTGATTCGCCCCTTTGGTTTCGATGCGCGTCAGCGAGGTGTTGCCGGTGCTGCCGCTCGTCTGCTTGTCGTCGATGCCGCTGCCGCTGGTGGCGATTTGCGTGCTGGTGGCGACGGCGCCGTTCATGTCGCGCGCGAGGTTCACGTAATCGACGCGATACGCCTGAAAAAACGGCGCGTCCGGCATGGCCGCGAGCCGTCGCCCGTCGAACTCGCAGCGCAGCCCGGCCTGTTCGCAGACGCGTTCGATGATTTCCGGCAACGGGCGTTCGTGCGCGGTGAGGCTCACCGGCGCGTCGAGCGCGCCGTGCGGCTCGAAGTCGAGACGATGGTCGCGGGCGATGGCGAGCAGCAGTTGTTCCGCCG
>JAISSY010000126.1 GCA_031272995.1 Azoarcus sp. | reverse complement strand
CCGACGAGAAAGAGGAATTGATGATGCTTCCCGAAAAGAACCCGCAACTGAAACACGCCGTCGGCAAGCTGATGGAACTGTCGGCTGACGAGCGCGAGCGGATGATTGCCGAGTCGCGCTCCATCCTGCAGGGCGATATCAAGTCCCTGAAAATGGAAGCGGCGGCGGCGGAAGCGAAGGGACGCTCGGAAGGGCAGACCGAAGCCTTGCACGCCGTCGCTCGTAACCTCCTTCGCTTGGGCATCCCGGTCGAAAAAATCATCGAAGCTACCGGCCTTCCCATCGAAGAAATCCGCGCCTTGATGCACTGACCTTTCCCGCGCTTCATTTCGCCGCCTCCCGCATGAACCGCTCGTAACCCTGCGCGTGGCGGTTGTCTTCGACGCGCAGCAGCGTGTCGATTTGCTCCTCGCTGATCTCGAAAAGAGCGCCGTAGCTTTCCCGGTAATGCTCGCGTATCGCTTGCCGCGTGCCAGGCGAGAGTCGGTCGGGGTGTACGATCTCCGCTCGCCAGCGCGCGCAAGCGGGGATGTTGTCGAGATCGCCGCTGCGTCCGCAAAACGCGGGATTGCTGGCGTAAACGCGTCGGCTCAACACCGCATCGAGTCCCCGCCAACGCGGGTCGTTTGCGAGTGTTTCCAGTGAAGGGCCCAATACCACGTCCGGATTCATCGCCAGAATGCGCTCGGCATCCTGTTCGCGCCCCGTGGCCCGGTGCCTTTTCGCCGCGTCGCGAAATCCAAGGCGCAATTCGTCGCCACTATTGACCCAAATTCGCGACCAGTCCTCGGAAGGTGCGCCGAAACCCATGACGTAGGGCCGATCTTCCTCAGCGATGGTTTCCGCACGCAAACTGGAAAGCAGTTCATCTCTTTCCCGCTCGTACCTCGCCACCACCTGTTCGCCAAACCCGGCTTGATTCAGCGCCGCGTTCGTGACCCGAATGGAAGCGAACAACCTGTGTCTTTCATCGTATTCCTGTTCGGTCAGGCCAAGTTTTTCGAGCACGGCGGGGAATTCCTTGCGGGGGATATTGTCCGGCCCCGTATTCACCGCCATCAGCCCGAAACGGCGCAGGTCATCGGCATCGTAGACGTCGCCCGCGATCCAGATCTTGTTGAAATAGAGCGCACCGGGCGTGTCTCTGGCCAAGATGGCCTCGAAATTGTGTGTGCCCGTCCAATAGCGATCGTCCAGCAATTCGGAATATATCCACGCCGGAACCGTGTCCTTGAACCATGACCGCCAGCGCCGCTCGCCCATCCACCGGAGGAATTGCGGCGCGTGCGTGCTCTCCAGATAGTCGCCGAAGGTCGTGCCGGACAGCACGCCTTGAGGAACCGCAGGAACCGTGACCGGCAAGCCACGCCCGTCGACGATGGTCGTCATTTCGCCCCGGTAGCTGACGGGCGTTTCCGGAAATAAGCGAAAAAGCGAAAGACTTATCGCCAAAAGTCCGGCAAATGGCAGCACCCAGACCGATTCTCTGAGCAGGGAAACACACGTGACGGGAACGTCACGGGTGTTTTTTCGACGACGAAACACGTTACGCGCCAGATCAGAACTTTGTCGTCACCGAGAAACCGATGCTGCGGGGTTCGCCTACCGCGTATGAACTGACCCAGTACGCCCGGTCCGTGACGTTGGCGATGTTGAGGCGGAAAATCATTTCGTTCCCCAACATCTTGGTTTCATACCTGCCACCGAGGTCATAAACGGTATAGCTCGGAAGCTTTACAGTGTTCGTGTTGTTCTGATACTGATGGCCGGTGTGATACCCGCCGCCGGTCAAGTACAGTCCGGGCACGCCGGGGATCGCGTATTCCGCATAAAGCTTGAACATGTTGCCCGCGACGCCTGTAGGACGTTTGTCCTTGATGGCTGGATTGCTGGTTTTATCCACGTAGGGGTGGAGCCACGTAAAACCGCCAAACACGGTCAGATGCCGATCGACCTTGCCGACAGCGGTCAATTCCAGTCCTTCATGAATCTGCCGTCCATCGCGCGTCAGCTTGACCATTCCCGGCGCGATCTCGTCGTCGAAAGAATTCATCTTGTTGATTCTGAACAGCGCCGCCGTCAGCAACAGGTCTTTCAACTCAGCCTTGACGCCGAATTCCCCCTGTTTGCTGACGTAGGGGTCGAACACCTCGTTGGCGTTGATGTAGTAGCTGCTGACGATGGTGCCCAACTCGTATTGTTCGATGTAACTGCCATACACCGTCAGCCACGGCTTTGGCTTGTAGAGCAGCGAGACGGTGGGAGTCACTTTTGCCTCGTCGTACCCGGAGGTCTTGCTGCCCGATACGTTGTATGAATTTTGCACGAGCCGGGAACGACTGGCTCCGACCAGCAACGACCATTGATCGTTGAAACGGATCTCGTCGCCGACCTTGACACCCATGCGTATGCCGTGCAGATTGTTGTAGCGATTCCCGATGATCCACGGTTGCGTCAAAGTCGGCTTCGGGACATCGTAGTTGCTGAAGGTATACATGCCAGAGGGGGAACTCCACCAAGTCGGTGTGTTGGTCTGGTAGGGATACGATTTGTAATCCGTGATCGCATACCCCACGACGAGCTTGTGTTTGACCGGCCCGGTGTCGAACTTCGTGTCCAGGTAGATGTTGCCGCCCTTGTTCACATATTTTGGCGCCGCGCCGTATAGCAGGAATATGCCAAGATCGCTCGGATTGATATAAGTCCTTTGCGCGTATGTTTCGTCCTTCCTGCCTTCGACGTTGTTTTCCACGTATTCGGCGCGCAGAGTGAATGTGTCGTTGATGTCCCATTTAACATTGGCGTCATACGTATCGATGTACGTATCCGAACCGACATAACTCTGGGTGTACGTTTTGTGGGAATCCGGCGCAACGTCGTCGTAACCGGTCGACACGGAATTCCAGTATGGGGGCGACCCGTTCTGTTTGTAGCGATGCCGCCGGGCATGAAGGCCAATCAACAGGTTTTCGGTCGGGTTCCATTCCAGTGCGCCCGAATATAGCTGACGAGTGAGTTTGTTGCCGCGAATGGCGGTTTGCCCTTCGGAATCGAGCAGATTGAGGCGATACCTCAGCGTTTTGTCCGCATTGAGCGGCCCCCCGAGGTCAATGTGCGCAAAATACTGGTCGCCGCCGTAATTCCCCACCGTGAGGTTGGCCAAGCGGTAGGACGTCGGCTTCTTGCTGCGATAATTGATGACCCCACCCACCGCGTTCGCATCGAAAAGGAAAGTGCTTGGGCCGCTGTGTACTTCGACCCTTTCGATGTCCTCCAGCGGAACGAGGCTGCTGTTGGAAACAGAATAGGTTGGCATGCCATCCAGCGATATAACATTACCGAAACCGCGGATATTCACCTGATTTGCTCCATCCAGCACCCGCGTCGGAACAGTGACCTGCACGACCGGATTCATTTTCATGAGTTGGTCGACATCCGACGCGACGGTGTTCTGAATCAACTCCTCCGACATGACGGAACGCGAATAGGGCGTATCCAATATCTTCTTGTCTCCCCACGGCCCAAGCTGTTTGGTGGTTTCCGGCTTGTACCCAACCTCCGCCGACCCTTCTTCGGCCACCCCCGTTACCACCACCGGCGCCAGTTCCGTCGCGCCTTGCTCGCCCCGCGCTTCGGTAATCACCGCCCGATTGCCCTCGAACGTCACGCTCAACCCGCTACCCGCCAACAACTGCCGCAAGGCCGTCGTCGCTTCCATCTCTCCCTTCACGGCAGGCGCCGTCTTGCCCGCCACCAGCGACGCATCGACGGCGATGCTCAATCCCGTCGCGTCGGCCAGTTGCACGATGGACGCGGCCAACGGCTGCGCGGGGATGTTGACCACCACCTGAGCGGCCAGCGCCGACGCTGCGGACAGGGACAGAACGAACGCCGCGAGCGGGCGGGTATGGAAGGGGAAACAGGACATGATCGTCTCCGGTGACGGGTAGAAAAAATGAGCCTTCACCCTGTAAACGGAGCAAGAGGCTTTTACCCCCCCTCCCCTCGTGGCAAATAAACCGATACCGCAATAACGTCGGGCATGTTAGGCTGCCGATGCCCTCGAATGCGCCCGCGCCGCCGGGGGCAACACACCGCATTCAAACCATAAGGGAGGAGACATTCATGTCCCAAGTACAAGAAACCAAGATCGTCACCGCCGACGCTACCGCGCTCGGAGTGTTCGGCCTGTCGCTCATCACGTTCGTCGCGTCGACCTCGAAACTGGGGTGGACGACCGGCTCCGTCTATCTGATCCCGTGGGCGATATTCCTCGGCTCCATCGCGCAGATTTGGGCCGCCGCCATCGACTTCAAGCGCAACAGCTATTTCGGCGCGGTCGTGCTCGGCGCCTTCGGGCTGTTCTGGATCGCGGTCGGGATGCATTTCGCCATCGCCAACGGCTGGTTCGGCGCGGTGCCGGAAAACGCCGATCCGAAACAGTTCGGTTTCGCCTGCCTCGCTTTCTTCTTCTTCTGCATTTTCGTCACCGTCGCCGCCTTCGAGGCCAACAAGGTGTTCGGCGTCATTCTGGTGCTGATCCTCGTGCTGCTCGGCTCGCTCGGGCTGTCGTCGCTAGGCATCGAGAAGGAATTGCTCGGCAAGACCGCCGGATGGGCGGAGTTCGGCATCTCCATCCTCGGCTTCTACGCGTCGGGGGCAATTTTCCTCAACACCTTCTTCGGACGTCAGATTCTGCCGCTCGGCAAACCGATGGGGTGGGTGAAGAAAGCCGCCTGATTGGTTCCAAGCCAGCGATAAAGCCGCGTCGCGAGGCGCGGCTTTTCTTTTTTCCGCCGTTTGGCCGCCCGACCCCACGATGGGCGGGGCGAAGGATTACAATCGCCGCCCATGCTCTACGATCTCGTTCGCCCGTTCCTGTTTTCCCTCGATCCCGAAACCGCGCACGAAGCCACCATCGCCGGTTTGCACGCCGCCGGGTTCGTGCTTCCCGCCGGGCACGCCATCGCCGCGCCCAGTGTGGAGGCGATGGGACTCACCTTCCCCAACCGCATCGGACTGGCCGCCGGGCTGGACAAAAACGGCGAAGCCATCGACGGACTGTCGCGCATGGGCTTCGGCTTCATCGAGATCGGCACGGTGACGCCGCGCCCGCAACCGGGCAACCCCAAACCGCGCCTGTTCCGGCTGCCGGAGGTGCACGGCATCGTCAATCGCATGGGCTTCAACAACCACGGCGTCGTCGCGCTGATCGCCAACGTGCGCGCCGCCAAGTACAAAGGCATCCTCGGCATCAACATCGGCAAGAATTTCGACACCCCAATCGAGCGCGCCGCCGACGATTACCTCGATGCGCTCGAAAAGGTCTATGGGCTGGCGAACTACGTGGCGATCAACGTTTCCTCGCCCAACACCAAGAATCTGCGCCAGTTGCAGGGCGAATCCGAACTCGACGCCCTGCTCGGCAAGTTGAAGGAGGCGCAGAACCGCCTCGCCGGCCATCATGGCCGCTACGTGCCGCTGGCACTGAAAATCGCCCCCGATCTCGACGAAGCGGCCATCGTCGCCATCGCCGACGCGCTGCGCCGCCACCGCATCGACGGGGTGATCGCCACCAACACCACGCTGGCGCGCGACAAGGTGAAAGGGCTGCCGCACGCCGACGAGGCCGGCGGGCTTTCCGGCGCACCGCTCATGGAAGCATCCACGGCGGTGCTGCGCCGCCTGAGCGCGGCGCTGGCGGGGGAAGTGCCGATCATCGCCGCCGGCGGCGTGCTCGACGGCGCCGGAGCGCGCGCCAAAATCGACGCCGGCGCGACGCTGGTGCAGGTGTTCAGCGGACTCATCTATCGCGGCCCCGGGCTGGTGCGCGAATGCGTACGGGCTACGGCCTAGGGTAAACGCTGTATTGAGCGGTCGCGCCCGGCAAGGGATAATGCGCCGCAACATTTTTGAGACGCTCCCATGAGCTATTTGTTCGTCGTTCTCGGCGCCGTCCTCGTCAATAACGTCGTTTTCGTCCGCATCCTCGGGCTGTGCCCGTTCATGGGCGTGTCGAAAAAGACGGAAACCGCCGTCGGTATGGGTCTGGCGACCACCTTCGTGCTGACGCTGGCGTCCGGCACCAGCTACCTCATCGACCACTATCTGCTGGTGCCGTTCGGCATCGCCTACCTGCGCACGCTGTCGTTCATCGTCGTCATCGCCGCCATCGTGCAACTGACCGAACTGGTGATTCACAAGACCAGCCCGGTGCTGCAACAGGTGCTCGGCATCTATCTGCCGCTGATTACCACCAACTGCGCCGTGCTCGGCATCCCGCTGCTTTCCGCAGGGTTGGACTACGGACTGCTGGAGTCGCTGCTGTTCGGCTTCGGCTCCGCCGTCGGTTTCACTTTCGCGCTGATTCTGTTCGCCGGCATCCGCGAGCGCCTCGAAGGCGCGGACGTGCCGGCGCCTTTCCGTGGCGTGCCCATCGCCATGATGACCGCCGGTTTCATGAGTCTGGCCTTCATGGGCTTCGCCGGACTCGACCGTTTCCATTGAGAGCGGACGCGACATGTTGACCGCCCTCCTCGTCATGGCCGGCATCACTCTCGCGTTGGGCCTCGCGCTCGGCTACGCCGCCGTGCATTTCCACGTCGACGGCAATCCGCTCGCCGAGCAAATCGACGCCATCCTGCCGCAGACGCAGTGCGCGCAGTGCGGCTTTCCGGGCTGCAAGCCCTACGCCGAGGCGGTGGCTTCCGGCGCGGCGGAAATCAATCTGTGCACGCCGGGCGGCGACGACGGCGCGAAGAAGCTCGCCGAACTGCTCGGACGCGAATTCAAGCCGCGCGGCGTGCAAGAGGAAAAACTGAAGACGGTGGCGCAAATCGACGAGCAGACCTGCATCGGCTGCACGCTTTGCATTCAGGCGTGCCCGGTCGACGCCATCGTCGGCTCCGCCAAGCAGATGCATACGGTGGTGAGCGCCATCTGCACCGGCTGCGAATTGTGCCTGCCGCCCTGCCCGGTCGATTGCATCGCCCTCATCGAGGAGCCGCGCACGCCGCAGAACTGGCGCTGGAAATACCCCAGAACGGGGCTGAGGGTGGTGTCATGAGCGCGAGTCGTTTCGCCCATCTTTTCCACTTCCACGGCGGCATCAAACCCGCCTCGCACAAGACCGAATCGAACGGCGTGCCGATTCGCGCCGTGCCGCTGCCCGAACGGCTGGTGGTGCCGCTCATCCAGAGCAGCCGCGGGGGAGCGCGCACCATCGTCACCGTCGGCGACAAGGTGTTGAAGGGACAGTGCATCGGCGAGGCCGAAGGCAAGGCCGGCACCGCCATCCACGCCCCGACTTCCGGCACGGTGAAGGAAATCGGGCGCTATCCGATGGCGCACCCCTCCGGGCTGGAATCGCTCGCCATCGTCATCGAGCCGGACGGCGAGGAGCGCTGGTTCGAATACGAACGGCTCGACCCCGAACACGCCAGCCGCGAGGATTTGATTCTGCGCATTCAGGCGAGCGGCATCGTCGGCATGGGCGGCGCCACCTTCCCGAGCCACATCAAGGTCGACAACGCCATCGACACGCTGATTCTCAACGGCGCCGAGTGCGAGCCGTGGATTACCTGCGACGACCGCCTGATGCGCGAACGCGCCGCCGACGTGCTCACCGGCGCCACCCTGCTCGGCCGCCTCTCCGGGGCGAAACGCATCGTCGTCGCCATCGAGGACAACAAGCCGGAAGCCATCGCGGCGATGCGCGCCGCCGTGCGCGCCGAGGAACTGAGCGACAAGGACGAGAGCGAAGGCATCGAAGTCGTACCGGTGCCGGCGCGCTACCCGCAAGGCGGCGAAAAGCAGTTGATAAAGGTCGTCACCGGCATCGAGGTCGCCGCCGGCAAGCTCGCCACCGATTACGGCGTGCAATGCTTCAACGTCGGCACCGCGCATGCGGTCTGTCGGGCGCTGGTGCATGGCGAGGCGATGGTGTCGCGCATCGTCACCGTCACCGGCAACGTCGAGCGCCCCGGCAACTACGAAGTGCTGCTCGGCACCCGCGTCGCCGACCTGCTGGCGCTGGCGGGCGTGAAGCCCGACACCGACCGCACCCTGATGGGCGGCCCGATGATGGGTTTCACGCTGCCGAGCGCCGAAGCGCCCATCACCAAGGGCAGCAACTGCGTCATCGCCGCCTCGCCCACCCTGTTCCCGCACCGTCCGCCCGAACAGCCGTGCATCCGCTGCGGCAGTTGCGCGCGCGCCTGCCCGGTGGAGTTGCAACCTTTCGAGTTGTACTGGCACAGCCGCGCGAAGAATTTCGACAAGGCGGGCGAATACCACATCTTCGACTGCATCGAGTGCGGCTGCTGCGCCTTCGTGTGCCCGGCGCACATTCCGCTGGTCGATTACTTCCGTTTCGCCAAGAGCGAGATGCGCGCCAAGAACGAGGAACGCAAGGCCGCCGAACAGGCGCGGGCGCGCTTCGAGTTCCGCAGCTTCCGGCTCGAACGCGAAAAAGCCGAAAAAGCGGCGCGGCTGGCGGCGAAAGCGGCCGAGACCCGCGCCGCGATGGCCGCCGCTCAATCCTCCGAACCGAAGGCCGATCCGTCATGAGTTCTCCCCACATACGCCGCGAGAACAACAGCGTGCAGCGCGTGATGGCGCATGTGCTGGTCGCGCTCGTACCCGGCATCGCCGCTTACGTATGGCAGGTCGGCGCCGGCATTCTCGTCAATCTCGCCATCGCCACGCTGGTGGCGCTCGCCGCCGAGGCAGCGATTCTCGCGCTGCGCAAGCGGCCCATCGCCATCACCCTCACCGACGGCTCCGCCGTCGTCACCGCCTGGCTGATCGCGCTGGCGCTGCCGTCCATCGTGCCGTGGTGGCTGACGACGATCGCGGTGCTGGTGGGCATCGTCGGCGCCAAGCACCTTTACGGCGGCATCGGGCAGAACCCGTTCAACCCGGCGATGGCCGCCTATTGCACGATGATCGTCGCCTATCCGGCGCTGATGTCGCAGTGGCCCGCCGTCGGCAACACCGATTTCGCCACCCAGTTGTCGCTGATTCTCGGCGGCACGCGCGAAATCGACGGCCTGACCGGCGCGACCGCGCTCGACGCCATGCGCACCGGACTGCGCAAGCACGAAGCGGTGAGCGCCATTCTCGCCAACAAAACCGCCTTCGGCGCGTTCGGCGGGCGCGGATGGGAGTGGATCGTCGGCGGCTACGCCGTCGGCGGCCTGTTCCTGCTCTGGCGTCGCATCATCACATGGCACCAACCGCTCGCCTTCATCGCCGGGCTGGGACTGACCGCCGCGTTGTTCTGGGTCATCATGCCTGACCGTTTCCCCTCGCCGCTCTTTCATCTCGCCAGCGGCGGCGCCATGCTCGGCGCTTTCTTCATCGTCACCGACCCGGTCACGTCCGCCAGCACGCCGCTTGGCAAAATCATCTTCGCGCTCGGCGTCGGCATCATCGCGTGGCTGGTACGCACTTTCGGCGTGTACCCGGAAGGCGTCGCTTTCGGCGTGCTGCTGATGAACATCGCCGTGCCGCTCATCGACCGCAAGACGCAGCCGTCGGTGTTCGGCGAGCGCGAGGAGAAACGGCCATGACCGCCCCGGCTTTCCTCGACGCGCTGCCGGCGCAGTGGCGCAAGGCCGTCACCTGCGCCTTCGGGCTGGTGGTCTTCACCCTCGTGTTCACGGCGCTGATGGCGTTTACGCACGAGATGACACGCGAGCGCATCGACGCCGCGAAAGCGGCGCAGCAGATGCGCCTCATCGACGAAGTGCTGCCGCGCGCGAGCTACGACAACAAGCTGCTCGAAGACGTGGTGAACGCGGGCGGCAACTCCGCCCACGTCGGCAGAATCTGGCGCGCCCGCCGTGGCGGCGAAGCGGTGGCGCTGGTGTTCGAGACTTACGCCGACGACGGCTACGGCGGGCGCATCGACCTCGTGGTCGGACTCGGCGCCGACGGATGCCTCGGCGGCGTGCGGGTGGCGGCGCACCACGAAACGCCGGGTCTGGGCGACTACATCGACCCGGCCAAAGACCGCGACAAGAAATCGCCCTGGGTCGCCCAATTCATCGGCGTGGCGGCGAATCTTCCCGCCGAGCGTTGGGCGGTGGAGAAGGACGGCGGCGATTTCGCCTATCACGCCGGCGCGACGGTCAGCCCGCGCGCGGTGCTGCGCGCGGTCGGACGCGGCGCCAATTGGACGAACGCGCATCTCGGCGCGATTTTCGCCGCCCCGACCGGCGCGAAGATTGCCGAGAACGGACAAGCGGAGTGAAGCGATGGCGATGAGTTTTCAGCACGTGAAGGAAAGCGCCCGCGACGGCCTGTGGCGGCACAATCCGGGCTTGGCGCAAATCCTCGGGCTGTGTCCGATTCTGGCCATCAGCACCAGCATGGTGAACGCGGTCAGTCTGGGTCTGGCCACGGTGCTGGCGATGGCGGTGTCCAACCTCGTCGTCTCGGCGCTGCGGCGCTGGATTGCCTACGAGATTCGCATTCCGGTGTTCATCCTCATCATCGCCGCGCTGGTGACGGTGCTCGACCTCGCCTTCAACGCGTATTTCCACAGCCTCTATCTGGTGCTCGGCATCTTCATCCCGCTCATCACCACCAACTGCATCGTGCTGGCGCGCGCCGAAGCTTTCGCCGCCAAGAACGGCGTTTTCGAGTCGACGCTCGACGGCGTCATGATGGGGCTTGGACTGGTCTGGGTGCTGGCGCTTCTGGGCGCGCTGCGCGAACTCATCGGCAGCGGCACGCTGTTCGCGGGCATCGACATGGTGATTCCGGGTGCGCACGAAATCAACGTCTTCGGCGACGACCACCCCGGCTTCCTGCTCGCCATCCTGCCGCCGGGCGCTTTCTTCACCCTCGGCGTGCTCATCGCCGGCTTCAACGCCATCAACGCCCACCGCGCCGCGCGCGCCGCCGGGCATGCCACCCCGCCCGCCACGCCCGCGCCCGCTACGGCGGCGCACTGAGCTGCCATGAAGCCGGAAGAAGTCCGCGAATTCTTCCGGCGGCTCGCCGAGCGCAACCCGGAGCCGCGCACCGAACTCGAATACGGCAGCCCTTATCAACTGCTGGTCGCGGTGGTGCTGTCGGCGCAGGCCACCGACAAGAGCGTCAATCTGGCGACGAAGAAGCTTTTCGCCGCCGCTCCCGACGCGGCGGCGATGGTCGCGCTCGGCGAGGAAAAGGTTTCTGACGCCATCAAAACCATCGGCCTCTACCGCAACAAGGCGAAAAACGTCGTCGCGTTGTCGCAATTATTGTTGCGCTGCAACAACGGCGAAGTTCCCGACGACCGCGCCGCGCTCGAAGCCCTGCCCGGCGTCGGAAGAAAAACCGCTAACGTCGTGCTGAACACGGTTTTCCGCCATCCGACGCTGGCGGTCGACACTCACGTCTTCCGCCTCGCCAACCGCAGCGGCATGGCGCCGGGGAAAGACGTCGACGCGGTGGAAACGGCGCTGTTGCGCGTCGTTCCGCCCGAATACCTGCTCGACGCCCACCACTGGTTAATTCTTCACGGTCGCTATGTTTGCACCGCAAAAAAACCACAATGTTCAAGCTGTTGCGTATACGATGTATGCGAATGGCCGGAAAAAACGCCCCGCGCCGACTGACGATAAACAAGACGTCGCCCGACAGCGAACCCGAAAATGTTCAACCCCACCCGCGAGCAGGTGCGCGACTTCTTCGTCACCGCTTGGCTCAAACATCGCAAGCACTCCTTGATGAGCGCGCTGGAGACGATGGCCGCCGGCATCGTGCTCGAACATCCCGAATATCACGCCCTGCTGGAGTCGCCCGACATCCTGTCGCGCGAATTCCCCGCCGGGGACGGCAAGATGAACCCGTTCCTGCATCTGTCGCTGCATCTGGCGCTGGAGGAACAGCTTTCCATCGACCAGCCTCCGGGCATCCGCGAGGCGTTCGACGCCCTGCGCCGCGTGCGCGGCGACCGTCATCGCGCCCTGCACGACGTGCTCGACAGCCTGACCGAGACCATGTTCCGGGCGCTGCGCGACAACTCCTCGCCCGACGGCCGCGCCTATCTCGACCGCGTGCGGCGACGTGCCGGAATGCCTCCCATCTGCGACTGAATCACGAATCGCAAAGCTTTTGCCACATTTGGCAGCGACAGGGACTTCTATAATCGCGTCACGATGAAGGAAGTCACATGCTGAAGCGCCTTTTCCAGCGTTTATTTTCCCGCTCCTCCCCTCCCTCCGGCCGCGCCAAGCCTGCCGGAGCGTCTCGTCATCCCACACAGCAAGACCAACTCGACGAACTCGACCGTCAGGCGCCGCTGAAAGAAAACGTCGCGGCCAAAGCGTCCGAGACGCCGGAAGCGGACGGCGAGCCGCTCGGCGCCGCCGTCATCTGCCGCGAGCCGGTGCTCAACCGGCAGCAGAAAATCGCCGGCTACCAATTCATGCTGCACGAAGCGATGCGCGGCAACATCCGCACCCGCAGCCGTCGCGTCCTGCATCTGTGCACCGAAGTGCTGGTGCAAAACCTGCTGCGCGCCAACATCGCGCCTTTGCTCGGCAAACGCTACGCCTTCATCGACATTCCGGATTCCTTTCTCGACAACGAATGCCTGACCCGGTTGCCGACCGAGAACGCCTTTTTCATCATCCGTCCGTTGCCGGGCATCGATCAGCCCTCGGCCGATTTCCTGCTCACGCACGTGCGCGCCCTGCGCGAGCGTGGCTATCGCGTCGGCATTCAGGATCCGATCGCGGTGAAGGCGTACTCACATCTGCTGTCGGAAATCGATTTGGTCTGTATGCAGGGACCGCACGTCGACATCGAGCAGGGCATGAAGCTGGTGCGCCTCATCCTCAAACTCGCGCCCAACGCCGCGCTGCTGGTGCGCGACCTGCCGGGGATGGAGGATTTCGATTTCTGTTTCAAGATCGGCGCCACCCTTTTCCAAGGCGCCTTCGTCACCGCGCGCGAGCATTGGGAAGCGCGCAACCTCGGCCCCAACTTCGCCCGCATCACCCTGCTGATGAACAAACTGCGGCAGGACGCCGAAACGCGCGAACTCGTCGCCCTGCTCAAGCAGGACGCCGCCATCACCCTGCGGCTGCTGCGCTACATCAACTCCGCCGCCAACGGGCTGCGCGAGAACGTCTCCTCGATCGAACGGGCGCTCGCCCTGCTCGGCCGCGCGCCGCTGCAACGCTGGCTGGCGCTGCTGCTGTGCGCCGGCGACCGCAAGCAGGCGCGCGCCGACGCGGTGCTGGAATCGGCGCTGGTGCGCGCCCGCACCATGGAACTGCTCGCCGCCATGCGTCCGCCCGCCGAGCGCGAGGCGATGTTCCTCACCGGCCTGTTGTCGCTGATCGACGTCATCCTGCAACAGCCGATGGAGCACGCGCTCCAATCGCTGCTCATCGACGAAGAAATCCGCGACGCCCTGCTGCACGACAGCGGTCCCTACGCCGCGGCGTTGAATCTGGCGCGGGCGTGCGAGCACATGGAAGTGGATCGCATGGTGGACTACGCCGCCGAATGCGGCATCGACGCGGAACAGGCTTCGACTTGGTACATGGACGCGCTAGCGTGGACGCTGACGCTGCAAAAAGACGACATCGGCTGAAAAGAAAAAAGCCCGGTTCGATGACCGGGCTTTTCAATGACCGCCGGCGCGTTTCAGGGCGCGCGGTATTGGTCTTGCGTCATCAGATCGACGCCGCATTGCAGGTCTTCGATCCAGTCGATGAAACGATTGACCATCGCCTTGCCGACGAAGCGAGCGCCGTGCTGCGGCACGATCTGCTCGATGTCCATCTGCCGCGCCATGTTGGCCCAAAAGCGACAGATCTTGTTGGAGATCATGTAGCGGCGGTGGAAACCGATCATGTAGTCGATGTGCGAATCGAAGTCGGTCACCGGCTTGCTGGCGTCGGCGTGGGCGAGCAGCGACACGCCGAGGTCGCCGGAGAAAAGAATCTTGGAAATCGGGTCGTAGACCTGAAAATTGCCTTCCGAGTGCAGGAAGTGGGCCGGAACCATCTTGAGCTTGCAGCTGCCCAACGGCACCGCCATGCCTTCGTCGGGGATGCCGATGATGCGGTCGGTGTAATTGCGTCCGGTCGTAAAGTGTGGCAGAAAGCGCGTCCACAGCTTGGAGATCAGCACCCGACAATTGGTGGTCACCATCCACTTGTTGGCCGAGGCGATGATGTCCGGGTCTTGGTGGGAGGCGAAGATGTATTCGAGATCGCGCGAATAGAAGTATCGCGCCATGCTCATCAGCAGACCGTTGTAGGTCATGTTGCCGCCCGGTTCGAGCAGGGCGCCGTGTTCGCCATCGACAACGAGGAACTGGTTGCACTGCACCGCATGATCCGAAGCTTCATCGACGAGGTCGTAAAAGGCCAGACAAACATGCCTGCCATTATTGAAAAGCTCAACCGCCATGGTATTAAGGTGTCCCTAAAAAGATGTCCGAGCCACGGGTTACGATGAATTCAGCCCGCACTTTACAGCAGAAGCAATCCTCGCGTCACTCCGGAATTATCGAAATTAACCGGCCTTGACATTTTTCACGTTTTTGACCGCCGCAAATGTCCAACCAGCAACCCGAAGAACCTTCCTCGTCCGATCCCGCGACCGCCCCCGGCAAGGCGCGCGCACGCCGGAACCGCTCGACGGGATTACCGCAAATACTACACGTTCACGTCGGCGGCGCGCGCCACATGTTGCCCTGGTTTTCACTACGAAGTTGGCGCAAACGGCTGCTGTTGGTGAGCGCCGCCCTGCTCGCCGGCACGATTTCCATCCTGTTCGCCAAGGGCGCCGACGAAGCCATCGCCTTCCACCACGGGCTGATCGGCAACCACGCATGGCTGGCGATTTTCCTCGCCCCGGCCGGGTTCGCGCTCATCGCATGGCTGACGATGCGCTACTTCCCCGGCACCGAGGGCAGCGGCATCCCGCAAGCGATTGCCGCCTCCAACGCTGAGCACAAGCCGGTGCGACGGCAATTCCTTTCGCCGCGGCTGGCGGTCGCCAAGGTGTTCCTCACCCTCGGCGGCCTGCTGTGCGGCGCCTCCATCGGCCGCGAAGGCCCGTCGGTACAGGTGGGCGCGTCCACCCTGCACATGCTCGCCGGCCGGCGTTTCGGCCACATCGCCTCCAGCCGCGACCTCATCGCCGCCGGGGCGGGCGCCGGCATCGCCGCCGCGTTCAACACCCCGCTCGGCGGCATCATGTTCGCCATCGAGGAAATGTGTCGCTACCGCGCTTTTCGCGGCAACAGCACGACGCTGATTGCGGTCATCTTCGCCGGTCTGATGTCGCTGGCGCTGCTCGGCAGTTACACCTATTTCGGCCGCACCGCCGCCACCATCTCGCTCGATTTTCCCGCCGGCGTGTGGCCGATATTGCTCGCCGGTTTCCTCGGCGGCCTGTTCGGCGGCGGCTTCGCGCGCCTGTTGATCGCCTCGGCGCGCGGCCTGCCCGGAACGGTCGGCGCCCTTTACCAACGCCGCCCGGTGGTGTTCGCCGCCGGCTGCGGACTGGCGACCGCTCTGCTCGGACTGATGACCGGCGGGCTGATTTACGGCACCGGCTACAACGAATCGCGCGCCGCGCTCGAAGGCGCCTCGCGCCTGCCCTACTACTTCATGTTCGCCAAGATGGCGGCGATCTGGCTCGCCTTCGTGGCGCGCATCCCCGGCGGCATGTTCGCGCCCGCGCTCGCCGTCGGCGCCGGACTGGGCGCGATCATGACCGGACTGCTGCCGGAACTGCCGCCCGACGACCACGCCGCCCTGCTGGTGCTCGGCATGGTGGGTTTCCTCGCCGCGATGACGCAATCGCCGATCACCGCCTTCGTCATCGTCATGGAAATGACCAACAACCACCAGATGCTGCTGCCGCTGATGGCGACCACGGTCATCGCCTACGGCATCTCGAAGTCGGTGTGCCGCGTGCCGCTTTATCACGCGCTGGCGATTCCGGCGCTTTACCGCGCCGAAATGAAATACCGCGCCCAACAGGCGGCGGCCGAAACGGTGGTCAATCACTCGACGAAGTGATCGAGTTCGAACCCGGCGCCGTCGTCGACGCCTAGCGCCTTCACCAGCCAAGGCAGCGCGGCGGCAAGGCGCTCCGGCAACACCCACGGCGGATTGACCATGTACAGCCCGCTGCCGAACATGCCGAAGCCGTCCGCCGACGGCTGCCGCACGCGCAGCCGCACGTGCAGCCAGCTACCCGCGCCGAGCGCCGCCAGTTTGTCGGGCAGGCGGCGCGATTCGGCGCGCGCCAGCAACGGATACCAGAGCAGATAGCAACCGGTGGCGAAACGGCGCAGCGCCGCGGCGAGCGCGTCGACGACGCGGCGATAGTCGTCCTTGACCTCGTAGGAGGGGTCGATCAGCGTCACCGCGCGTCTCGATGCCGGCGGCAGCACCCGTTTCAGCCCCGCCAGTCCGTCAGCGGCGTAGACGCGGACGCGGCGCGTCTCGTCGGCGAAAGTCTTTTGCAGCGTCTGCGCGTCGGCGGGGTGCAGTTCGAACAACTGCAAGGCGTCGTTTTCGCGCGCGAAAGTCATCGCCAACGCCGGCGAACCCGGATAGAACAGCAGCCGCCCGCCGGGGTTGAACTGCCGCACCGCGTCGCGATACGCCGTCAGGGCGGCGGGCAGGTCGTCGCGCTCCCACAGCCGCCCAATTCCATCGACGAATTCGGCGGTCTTGCCGGCGACTTCGCTCTCCAGCGCGTAGCAACCCGCGCCGGCATGGGTGTCGACGTAAGTCCACGGCTTGTCCTTCTGGCGGTAATAGGCCAGCGTTTCGGCGAGGACGAAATGCTTGAGAACGTCGGCGTGGTTGCCGGCATGAAAAGCGTGGCGGTAACTGAGCATCGTGGAAAACACTGAAAACGGCGGGCGACGAATGCTACCACCCGCCGTACCGCACACCGGCGCGCGTCGAAATCGACTACGATTTGCCGCCATGCCGCGCCTGACCGAAATCCGTTTGCCGCTCGACCATCCGCCCGACGCCCTGTCGGAAAAGGTGGCGCACAAGCTCGGCATCGCGCCGGAGCAAATCGCCCGGCTGCGCGTGTTCCGGCGCGGCTACGACGCCCGCAAGGGGCTGACCTTCGTCTACACCGTCGATTGCGACCTCGTCGACACGGCGCTGGAGGACGAACTGCTGCGCAAACTTGCGCACGACCGCCACGTCGCGCCGACGCCCGACCTGCGCTACCGCTTCGTCGCCCATGCCCCGGAAAAACTCGACCCGCGCCCCGTCGTCGTCGGCTTCGGCCCCTGTGGCATTTTCGCGGCGCTGGTGCTGGCGCAGATGGGCTTTCGCCCGTTGGTGCTCGAACGCGGCAAGGCGGTGCGCGAACGCACCAAAGACACCTGGGGGCTATGGCGCGAACACAAGCTCGACCCCGAATCCAACGTGCAGTTCGGCGAAGGCGGCGCCGGCACTTTCTCCGACGGCAAGCTGCACAGCCAAATCAAGGACCCCGGCCACCGCGCCCGCAAGGTGCTGGAAGAATTCGTGCGCGCCGGCGCGCCGGAAGAAATCCTCTATCTCTCCAAACCGCACGTCGGCACTTTTCGTCTCGTCGGCATGGTCGAAAAGATGCGCGCCGAAATCGAGGCGCTCGGCGGCGAGATTCGCTTTCAGGCGCGCGTCGAGGACGTGCTCATCGAACACGGCGACGTGCGTGGGGTGACGCTCACCGACGGCACCGAAATCCGCGCCGACCGCGTCGTGTTGGCGCTCGGCCACAGCGCCCGCGACACTTTCGAGATGCTCTACCGGCGCGGCGTGATGATGACCGCCAAACCTTTCTCCATCGGCCTGCGCATCGAACACCCGCAAGCGCTCATCGACCGCGCCCGCTTGGGCAAGCACGCCGGCCACCCGCTTCTTGGCGCCGCCGACTACAAGCTCGTCCATCACGCCGGCAACGGTCGCGGCGTCTACAGCTTCTGCATGTGTCCGGGCGGCACCGTGGTCGCGGCGACTTCCGAAGTCGGCGCCGTCGTCACCAACGGCATGAGCCAATATTCACGCGCCGAACGTAACGCCAATTCGGCGTTGGTGGTCGGCGTCGACCCATCCGACTACCCCGACGGCCCGCTCGCCGGCATCGCCCTGCAACGCGAACTGGAAGCGCGAGCTTTTGAACTCGGCGGCGGCGATTACGACGCCCCGGTGCAGCGCGTCGGCGATTTTCTCGCCGACCGCCCTTCCACTGCGCGCGGCGAAGTCGAACCCTCTTACAAGCCCGGCGTCTGCTATACCGACCTGAGCGAAGCGCTGCCCGACTACGCCATCGCCGCACTGCGCGAGGCGATTCCCGCCTTCGAGCGCCAAATTCCCGGCTTCGACATGCCCGACGCCATCCTCACCGGGGTGGAGACGCGCACCTCCTCGCCTGTGCGCATCGTGCGCGACGACGATCTGCAAAGCGTC